>JANOTP010000090.1:0-1927 GCA_031416415.1 Cytophagales bacterium
GAAGGCGCATTCGACATCGTCATCTTCACCGAGATCATTGAGCACATCAACAACCCCAACCCCGTCCTCGAAGGCCTGAGCCGGCTGCTTCGCCCGGGCGGGTTCTTATACCTGGAATACTTAAACAGCCTTCGTTATAACTCCATTCCTCACCATACTCTTCCAAAATTGTTGGATTTACAAAAACCCTCTTAAAATCTTTTGAAGAATCTTCTTCTAAGGGGGATGCATCGGCTATAAATACTCTGATGCTCTTACCTATTTGTGGCGCTGCTAACCCTATACCACAAGCATTGTTCATGGTATCAAACATATCTGCAACCAGTTTGGTCAAGTCAAGTTCTTCTTTTGTAATATTTTTGGCCTCTTTTTTTAAAACAGCGTCTCCGTAGGCTACGATAGGAAGTATCATCTTATTGTATCATTATTAGTTATATTTACAAAGTTACTGAAAATAATGAAAAAATTTATCTCTTAGAATTTCATAGAAATGAAATATTTTCCTACATTTTCGCTTAGTATTTAACAAATAAACTTATACAATTATGGCAAAAGGAACAGATGCCCAAAAGGCAAAGAAAAAAGAACCTACAAAATCTCTAAAAGAAAAAAGAGCAGACAAAAAAGCTAAAAAAACAGGAAAAGGAGATTAATTCTAACAATAAAAAGACGCCCCACTATTTTAATGAAAAGTGGGGCGTCTTTTAGTTAACTATATTTTTAATTTATTCTTTTATTATCTCTGCAGATTGCTTTTCTAAATCAAATAAATCATTTAAAACATCTATAAGAGTTTCTGCTTCGCCTCTTTTACAAGCTGCTTTTAACTGCAGTACAGGAAGCTTCATGATCTTCTGCATTATATTTTTTGTAATCAATTCTACCTTTTTCGCTTCTTCTTCAGTCATCTGTTTTAGATAACGATTCAATTCTTCCTGACGAATTTGCTCTAAGGCATTTTTAAGTTTATTGATTGTAGGAGAAACCATCATCTCTTTACTCCAATCGTTAAACTCAACTATAGAATTGGCAATAAGCTCTTTTACCAAAGGGATAGACTGTAATCTTCGCTCAAGCGCTTCAGTGGCCTTACTCTTGATGTTATCTATATGATAAACCAATACTCCCGGAATCTCCTCTACTTTTGACTCAACACTTCTGGGTACAGAAATATCAATGAAAAATTTATACGATAAGATATTTAATTCTTTAACTTTTTCATAAGAAATAAATGGTTCTTCTTTTGAAATAGAACAAACCACTATGTCAGACGCAGCAATCGCCTCCCATACCTCTTCGAAAGGAATTACTTTAACATTACACTCTTTGGCAAGTTCTTCTGCTCTAAAAGAGGTACGGTTTGTAATCGTTATATCTTTAATATTTGAATTGACTAGATTCCTACAAACATCAGCACCCATTTCACATAGACCAATTACCAATGCTTTAGGAGCATTAATTTCTGATGTTAATTGTTGTGCAAGTTCAACTGTAGCATACGATACAGAAGCTGCGCCATCGCGGAAGGGAGTTTCTTGAACTACTTTTTTATTGGTAAAGAATATGGTATGCAAAAGTCTATGCAAGAAAGGCCCTGCTAGATTAAGGTCCGCAGACCATTGATAAGCATGCTTAACCTGATTTATTATTTGTATATCACCTACTACTTGAGATTCAAGACCAATTGATACATCGTACAAATGTTGTACAGCCTCATTATGATCGATAATATTAATAAAATAGTCTGCATACTGCTCGAAGTCAGTAACACCTTTCTGCAAACTAAGCAATTTAATTATTTGAGCATTATAATCGTTTTCGGAAGAATAATATACCTCTGTACGATTACAAGTAGAGAGTACAAGCATTTCTTCAGAATCAGTAATATCTCTAAGATTCATCATCAACTGCTTGGCTGAAGCTTCAT
>JANOTP010000091.1:0-5445 GCA_031416415.1 Cytophagales bacterium
GATCGATACTGCTTGTGTATTGGCTAAAAGTACAGGTGCAAAAGCCATTGTAGGGCTTACACAATCGGGTTATACTGCCTATAGACTTGCTGCTAACAGACCATCAGCTGATGTTTACATATTCACCAACAATAAAGCATTACTTTCAAGATTGAGCCTTGTATGGGGTATTAGAACTTTTTATTACGAAAAGTTTAATGCTACAGACGAGACAATTGAATCAATTAAAAAAGTGCTTGTAGAAAAAGGACTACTTTCAAAAGGTGATTTATTCGTCACTACTGCATGTATGCCTTTCACGCAAAAACAACATGCTGACACCTTGAAACTTAGTGTAGTTGAATAGTTGTAGTAAATGAATTCTTAAAAAAATCACCCTGCCATAAATAAGCAGGGTGATTTTTTTGTATAATTATCAGTTTGGATACATGAATTATCTCTAAAAGTAGTTAATTTGTAATTAATGATCGGATTTCAATAAAAAACCACATTTCATAAAAAAGTTGAAGGGGAGTATAATTTTTATTTTATCTTTATTTATAACAGCGAATTACTTATTTGCTCAGCAAGTAACCATTAAAGGTAGAGTTACAGACACTGAAACAGGTGAGGGGCTTCCTTATGTTCTTATTTCAGTTTACAAAACATCCTTTGGAACCGATTCCGACGAAAATGGGTATTACTCTTTTGAGGCAAATCTAAAAAAAGAAGATTCTATTTCTGTAGTATATCTTGGATATAATAAAATCAGAAAGCCTGTTAATACATTGCTCAGTGAGCAGGTAATTAATTTTGCTTTACAACCAGATGGAAATTTGATGGAGGAAATTGTTGTTACGGTATATGAAAACCCAGCCTTTCCTATCATGCGAAAAGTGATTAAACATAAAGATACTAACGACCCAAGAAAAATTAATTCTTATCGATACGACAATTACAGTAAAATGGAAATCAGTATTGATAATTTGGGTCCTAAAATGCAAAAGAAAAAATTTATGCGTTCTATCGTAAAAGAATTAGCCAAAGATTCTTTGACCTTAGAAAAAGGAGCCGATGGAAAACCAGTGATGCCTGTTATGTTTACAGAGACCATTTCTAAAGTATATCGTAATAGAGAAGGACTAAAGTCAAAAGAAGAAATAATCGCAGTAAAGAATTCTAATATTGGATTGGTAAATGGAAAATTGATTAAACCGATTCTTTATTCTACGTATCAGGAAAATAATTTTTATCTTAATAGGATTAGTATTCTCCAGACTGATTTTCAATCGCCGTTAGCAGATGGATGGCAACTATTGTATGAATACGAGTTAGTTGATACTGTATTTATTGATGGTGACTCCTGTTTTCAGATTAATGTAAAACCTAAGAATCCTCGTGATTTAGCTTTTACAGGTTCGATTTGGATTACAGATTCTACTTATGCCGTAAAACAATTGGAGCTTTCAACCAACCAAAAAACAAAATTAAATTTCGTAGAGAGCATAAAGATTTTTCAATTAAATAAAATCACTTCTGAAAAATGCTGGATGCCAGCAAAAACGAGAATAGAATTAGATTTATCAAATATCACTCACTGGAAGTTGGGTATACTTGCCCGTCTTACTACTTATTCGAATAATGTAGTAGTAAACGATCCGATGCCTGATAAATTTTTCAAGGAGGGTTTGGTCGAAATGGAAGATGCAATGGATCGTGCCCGTGAAATGGATACGTTAAGGAAAGATACGCTTACTAATTATGAAGTTAATTTTGGCCGTTCTATTGCTACAATACGAGCCGTAAAGCCTATCAAAAGATATGTTGCGATAGCAAATATAGTGTCGAGTGGGTATGTGAAATTTGGCAAGATAGAATTAGGACATCTATTGTCTTTGTATAATAATAACGACATAGAAGGAATTCGAACTGGGCTAGGCTTCCGGACCAACGAACGCTTCAGTAGGAAATTTATAGTTAGAGGGTATGGTGCGTATGGTTTTTCGGATCAACGATTTAAGTATGCAGGAAGTCTTGACTATATTATAGACAGAAGACCCTGGACAATGATTGGGTATGAATATCGATACGATATGGATCAAGTTGGCGTGAACGCGGAGCAGCTGTCTAACAATCAACTTTTTTATGCTCTTACAAAAAATGGGACTATGAGAGGTCCCTACTATAATACCTCTAATTATCTTTACTTTCAGACAGACTTAAGAAAAGGATTGACCCAACGAATTGGATTTCGTTATCGAGATTTCAATCCTGCTTATGCTTTTGCTTACTATACATCTTCTACTGCTCTAGGCGCTCCGGAAACTTCTAATTTTGATATTGCGGAAGTAGTATTAGATACTCGTTGGGGTAAAGATGAATTTAGATTTATTGATGGCAATAAACGATTGAGTCTTGGTGCGAAAAAATGGCCTATCGTAAATTTTAGAAATGTATTTGGCGTAAAAGATGTATTGAATAGTCAATTTAGTTATTACAAAACGAGTTTGTTGTTTTCTCATAATTTCCCAATGGGTATTTTAGGAAGAACATATTATGATATAAATGTTGGGAAGGTTTTTGGAACTGTTCCTTATCCAATATTAGAAACACATATTGGTAACGAATCTGCTTTTTATTCTACCGTTGCATTTAATCTAATGGATTATTTTGAATTTATAAGTGATACTTATGCAGCACTTCGTTATAGACATTATTTTGGTGGATTATTTTTTAATCGTGTACCTTTAATAAAAAAATTTAAATGGGGCTTTTTTGTAACAAGCAATGTAGCCTTTGGTTCTATGAGTAATAGAAATTACAATCTTACTCCTACAGTTGATTTGTCTGGTAATCAACTAAGAACTTTTTACACCTTAAATACAAAGCCTTATATAGAAGTTGGATATGGTATTGATAATATTTTTAAAGTATTGAGAGTCGATTTTGTACACCGTTTAAGTTACCTTGATCATCCTGATGTGCGTAAATTTGGGATTAAGTTTTCTTTCCAATTGTCATTATAATGCTCATGACAAACAATGTTTATTGGGATTTGTGCCTACGCTAATTAACTTTGAAATAAGATGAAAAATTATATTCTCCTTGTACTGTTTTGTTTTGTTATCGTTTCACTTATTTCTTGTAGTGAAGATAAAGGGAATGAAACGATGCCCTTAAATGTGATAAAAGGCTCTTATGAACCTCAATTGAATTTCCTAAATCAAGCACTTGAAGAAGACCCAGATGACGATGAACTTTTGTGTAAAAGGTCACGTGTGTATTTTAATATGTACCGATATTCCGATGCTCTAAATGATATAAAAGCTGCTATAAAGGTTAAATCAGATAATGGTGAATACTATCTTTTATTGTCGCAGATAAATTTTTCTATGAAAAATTATTTTGAATCTATTAAAGCATCAGAAAAAGCGGAAGGACTTGGAATTGAAAATCCAGAATTACTAATCTTGCAAGCCCGTGTTTATTGGGAAACAGGAGATACGACTAGGAGTACACTTTATTTACGTAAGATGGAAGTTCTAGCTCCCTTTCATTCTGATGTAAACCTTTTAAAAGGAAAGCAAGCAGCTTACAGAACCGACACGCTCAAAGCGGTAACTTATTTTCTTCAAGCTGTAAAATCAGATCGGAAAAATATAGATGCTTATCGAAATTTAATATACATATATATAAATAAAGGAAAAGAGGATTCGGCATTATTCTACACACTTCAAGCAAGAGAAATTGATCCACATAATCCTGATTTTTATTATCTAGAAGGTAAAGTGTTTCAGAAAAAAGAATTAAAACAAAGTGCTATGCTCTCGTATTGGAATTGTTTGAAATACGATTCTGTTTATGCACCTGCCATATTACAACTGGGACAACTCTATTATAAAGACAACAACACTACACAGGCATTTAATTATCTTAAAAAATATACGATGTTAGAGAATAACAATAAAGAGGTATATAGAATTATAATTAAACTATTGACTGACCAAAATAATGAACATAAGACTATTCCTTATTATGAAAGACTAATTCAATTAGATTCTAATAATACTGCTTTGAAATACACATTGGAGAAGCTCTATAAGCTCTATGCAGTAAATTTAACGAAGGATACAGCGTCACAGAAAATAGTTATTCCAACTACCATTCCTGTTTTAGATACAATTAAAAGGAGAAGGATTTCTACTGTTAAAAGAGATTCTATTGTACGTCCTTCAGTAGTAGACACTTTAAGATAATGGTTATGAAGTGGTTTGAATTACCACTTCATAATACTTTTAATTTCTTTCGTTATTTCGTCTGCTAATTTTTCTTGACGTTTAAGATTTGGATGCCAATCACAGCCATAATCTCCTTCGCCTTGTGGAGAAGGGAAAAATGTATAAATATTAGTATTGCCAAGGTTTTTAATCTTGTTTTTAGAAGCTACAATGTAGTTTTTCACTTTTGTAAATGCTTTCGTTCCTTCTGGATAAGAATCATTCATCATCGGGCCTTCAGTACATAAAATGGTAGCGTTGGGATAATAAGAAATAAGTCTTTTAATGAAATTTACATATGTATTTACAAAAATAATAGAATCAGGAATTCCTTTTGCGAAATCATTAGTGCCAAGATTTACTACAATAATAGTTGGTTGCCATTTTTTAGTATCCCATTTGGGAGAACCAACACTGTCTGGAAATATTCTATCATAAATAAGTGATAACGTATTCGTATAAGTTCCATCATAATTTCGGTACACACCTTTTCCTGAATAAGCTACTGCAACATAATCTGCATTTAATTTGCGAGCAGAAATTGCTCCGTAAGCTAAATAACCATTTTCTGTTTCTGGAGAAAAGGAACATTCCTTTGAATCGCCTTCACTACCATAGCCACAAGTAATAGAGTTGCCAATGAATTCAATTTTTCTTTTATTGATATCTGTGATTGGTAAAAGTTTTTTGTCTTTTTCGATTTCCACACCTTCAAATATACCTTCACCTACAAATGCTTCTGTTTTTTTGAAAATCAAAACCTCATGAATTCCCTTTCCTAGCCCTTTGATTTTAATTTTATCTTCCTCATTAGAGACTGCGAATAATTGAGGTTTTTCTTTATCTACTATGACAGTATAATAATTTTTATAAAAATTACCCTCTTTGTCTTTTAGTGTGCTTTTATTTTTTAAATGAACTAGACAAGTGCTTCCTTCGAATCTGAAACGAATAGATACTCCCGTATGAGCAAAACGTACAATAGAGGAGCTTTTATTGTCTATTCTACCTAAATAAATAAAGTTACTATCGCTAGCAGGAATAAGCGAAGTGCCTTTTGAACTAGAAGATGGTTTTGAACAATCAGAGAAGATGAAAATGACTCCTGCTAATAATAAAATAATTATGGATTGCTTATTCATATTTTTTTAAAATTTAATTTGCCAATATATTCCATATTTCTCATAAT
>JANOTP010000092.1:0-60324 GCA_031416415.1 Cytophagales bacterium
AGACGTTGTTGTAATAAATCTTTCTGGAAGGGGAGATAAAGATATGCAAACCTATATCAATAAAAAATCAGAGTTTATGCCAGAGTAGTTACTAGATGCCAGATATAAGATAGTATATTCTTACCTTTTATCTGGAATCCAGTATCTAGCATCTAGTATCCATCATAAAAAATCGTCAACACACAATGACAACTTCTATAAAAGTAACAAATCGTCTGACACAACTTTTTGAAAAAAAGAAAAAGGGACTTTTGAATATTTATTTTACTGCTGGGTTTCCGAAATTGGATGACACATTAATTATTATAAAGGCCTTGGAGGAAGCGGGTGCTGATATGATTGAAATAGGAATGCCCTATTCAGATCCATTGGCAGATGGTCCTACTATACAAGAGAGCAATATTGTGGCCCTTGATGGAGGGATGAGTTTGAAAGTATTGTTTCATCAATTAGCAGGCTTAAGAAAAATGACTCAGTTGCCTATTATGCTTATGGGTTATTTAAATCCAGTAATGCAGTACGGGGTTGAGGCCTTTTGCAAAAAAGCAGCTGAAGTTGGAGTTGATGGTATTATTCTTCCTGATATGCCACTCGATGAATATTTGAAAGAATACAAAGAGATGTTTGAGCAAAATAATTTGTCTAATGTTTTTTTAGTAACCCCACATACTTCAGAAGAACGTATGCGTATGATCGATGAACATACTCAAGGTTTTATCTATGTTGTTTCTACTGACAGTACAACTGGTAGTGCAGCAAAAGATATAACAGGCGCTGAGCCCTATTTCAAAAGAGTAAATTCTTATAATCTGAAAAGCCCTAAAATGATTGGCTTTAATGTGAAAGACAATCCTAGTTATAAATTTGCTTCTGCTTACGCTGACGGTGCTATTATTGGCAGTGCCTTTATCAAAGCGATTGCAGGGAGTGAGGATTTACAGGGAGATATTACGCGGTTTGTAAAAATGGTAAAAGGCGAATAATAGGTTTTGCTAAGTTAACCTTCTAGTCATCATTGAATCCACTTGTTGAAATAAAATAGTAGGTAACATCGTACGCCAGTTGTCGATTTCTAACGTTCCTCCAAAATTCATATAAGAATCCAGGTTATATTTTTTCCATTCATCAAGCACGTGTTCACGAAAATTGATGGCAGCTATCCAACCTTCTTCCACATCTTCAAACCATTCTTCATAATAAGAATCATCGGAGCCATGGAAATTAAAAACGTTTTCTCCGATAAGAATATATTTTTTAATTCCCTGTAAGTTGAAATGGTCAATGACATTTCTTTTTAGATGCATAATGTCGTTGTGCAGCGCATCGTTCCATTCGCCAAAGAGTTCCATGATGACAAACTCGTTGTCGTAATCGGCAAAAAGTATTTTTATATAAAGTGTTTCTGAACCAATATAATCCCAAAGCGGATGAATATAGTATCCGTAGATATCATTGGTGTATTGTTCGGTGTTGTATTCTACTTCGTAAAAAGGAGATAAGGAGTCTTCATTACTGTTATAGTAATATTCCCAACTAAAAAAAGGCTCAATGTCTTGCATTTGTCCTATACCAATCTACCGCTTTGCGTACACTTCCATTTTCCTTTAATAATTTTTCGGCAAGTATTGTATCTATGCCCAACTCCTCAACAATCATGTTAGTTCCACGTTTCACCAATTTCAAATTGCTTAGTTGCATATCTACCATTTTGTTACCGCGTACGCGTCCAAGCTGTATCATGATTGAAGTAGAAATCATGTTAAGAGCAAGCTTCTGTGCAGTTCCGGCTTTCATCCTTGTGCTGCCTGTTACAAACTCTGGACCTACAATGACCTCTACAGGAAATTCAGCAGTTGCAGCAAGTTTTGAATCTGGATTACAACTGATACACCCGGTAAGAATATTGTTACGTTTGCAAGCTTCAAGACCTCCGATTACATAAGGCGTTCTACCTGATGCTGCAATGCCTATGACAGTGTCAAGGCTATTAATTCCTTTTGCTTTAAGATCAAGCCAAGCCTGTTCGCTATTGTCTTCCGCAAATTCTACTGCTTTTCTTATCGCAGAATCTCCTCCTGCAATAATTCCAATAACCATATCATGCGAAACACCAAAGGTAGGAGGGCATTCTGAAGCATCTACAATGCCTAGTCTACCGCTAGTGCCAGCGCCAATGTAAAAAAGTCGGCCTCCGTTTTTCATTCTCTCCACTGTAGCATGCACTAATTTTTCAATTTGTGGAATTGCTTTTTCTATTGCAAGCGGTACAGTTTTGTCTTCGTTGTTTATGTTTTTTAGAAGGTCTTTTAAAGACATCTCTTCTAATGAATTGTAGTGTGAAGACGATTCGGTTATGTTCATGTATTTATCTTTTGCATGTGGTAGTTTACTAGCCCCTCCATTGGGTTTGCTACTACTTTGTCTACCTTCAATCCTTTGTCTTCGGCTACTTTGTCGAGTACAGGTTTAAGGTGTGCAGCAATAGAGCCAATAAAGCGAATCGGAAGTGTTTTGTGTTTTTCATATCGTAGAATACATTTTTTGAATAGTTCATCAAAATTTTCATACGCCATTTGAAACATGTACGGGTCTTCCTGATTCATCACCACAAAGGGTGCTAGTGATGCAAGATAACGATTTGGAAATGGTTTTTTATAAACTTTGTCAAGAATATCTGCTAAGCGATCGGGTGTAAATTCTTCAAATTTTCTCATCAAGTGTACTGGTAGGGCTTCTCGAATATAATCACGGGCTAACATTTTGCCTAAAAAGCCGCCACTACCTTCATCTCCCAGTGCTAATCCCGGAGAATAAATATTTTTTATAATTTTAGTCCCATCATAATAACAAGTATTTGCACCCGTGCCAGCGATACATGCAATTCCGGGTTTATGACCAAACAGCGAGCGGGCTGCTGCTAACATATCATGGTCCACATTTATTTCACTCAGAGGAAATGTTTTTCTTAAACCTTGTGCAACTATTTCTTTTTGTGAATCTCTTTCACACCCTGCACCATAAAAAAATACTTCTTCTACGTTTTCTTCAGTAGGAATAAGAGGTAATAAATCTTTTGAAAGAGTTAAAATTATTTCTTCTGAATTTTGATAATAAGGATTAAAACCTATGGTTTTGAACTCATGTTTTCTCAAAAATCGATCAACAAACACCCAAGTTGATTTTGTCGAACCACTGTCTACGATTGCAATCATACTAAATACTTTTTGTACTTTTTGTAGTTACTAATTTAAGTAGCTTTGATATATTATAATTTTTATTACATAAATACAATAAAAAGAAAGCGTTTAAATAAATGATTTCCATTATTTTAAACCAAAACTATTTCAAGATACCTACAATTTTGAACTTATCAAAGACATTTCTGGTGTGTGGGGCCGTTTTTAATTCTTCCGTTAGGTCTTGACCTGCCCAATGTTCATAATGTTTTCCATTTCTCCATAACTTGGATTTTGTAACATCGTAAATGAGTCCTTCAAGTGCGCACCAAATTTCATCTTTGTCAGTACCGTTTCTTAGTGCGAGTTGGGCTTTAGTATATTCCTTCAGTACTGGTTCGTCTTTTTCTGACATTCGAGTAAGTGTTTATCGTTATTTTCATCTATTGACTCCTAATACTCAAAACTAACTAATTCTTTCATCGTATAAAATTTTATAAAAACTATCTCTATGAATTACAAATTATTATATATCGTACCGTTTGTCGTTACACTTTTTATAAGTAACGTAAATGCACAGTCCAAACATCCGATTGATAAATTTCTAGAAGATTGTTTAGGGCATGTGGAAGGCTTAACTAAAGCTGGATCTGATGGCTGTATAAAGGTGGCGAGAGAGAAATGGGAGGAAGAGGTGCATGTAAATTATATGAGCCTTTTGTCTATTTCGGAAGATCAAGAAAAGCAAATGTTAAAATCAATGCACTTGGAATGGATAAAATATAAAATTGTGCGTTATAAACTTTTAGACGATATCTATAGTAAAAAGAAAGGGGGTGATCACATCGCTACATTAGAATCAGAAAAAATGAAAATTGTTAAATCTTACGCACTTGATTTAAAAGAAATGTATCATTCCTCTATGGGACTATAACTAAGCTTCGTAATTAAAAAAATTATAATCTTTTAAAATAGTATCAAGTGTTCTGTAGGACGACATTGTATTGGCTTCTTCTTTTAAAAGTTGTTTAGCTTTTAACGCCAATTTATCAATATGTTTAGAATTCTTATTCTTTTTATAAATCTCTAATGCTTCTTTAATCGTATTAATATCTTTGTCGCTAAACAGAAGCACGTCTTTAAAGGTAGGCTTGTAGTTATGTTCTATCACTTTAAGTATAGTATCTTCAAGTGAGGCTCTTTTTTTAAGTTTAATAACAGTTGTATTCGCTACTACGTCTCCTATACATTGTTCCTTTTTTGATACTACAATTGATATGATTGCGGTAATAAATAAAAATGGTAGCCAGTCAATAATTCTAAAGACCCATCTTAAAATATAGTCGCCAAGACTTGGTTGTGCTCCATCTAGTTTGATTACTTTTATTTTCATGATTTTTTTGCCGGGCGATTGCCCATTCATAAAAATTTGAAAAAGTATATGATAGAAGAATATAGGAGTAGTAACCAACACTATAAACAGAAATGTTTGTGTGTCACCAGAAATAGAAAGTTTTAAAAAGAGAAAATAGAAGAAAAAGAAATAAGCGCCAATAAATAACCAGTCTAGTATACCAGAAATTATTCTGTCACCTGCTCCAGCAAGGTCAAATTCCAGCAGTACATTCTGTGTAGTTTCTAATTTTATCCTAGCCATTGATTTTTTCTCTGTAGTACTCAAAAATAAGTATTTTTCAATTAAAATTTCTATATTGAAATGATTATTTACCTTTATAGTTAAAATATAATTTAATCCCAGTGTTAATTTTATGAATACTGAGCTATACGTATAATGAGAGAAGTCGTATTTTTACGAAAGAATGAAAAAAAATGGAGAGATGCCGAAGAATTATTGTCTTATGGTTCTTCAATAAATCCTGACAAGCTAGCAGATATGTATGTTGAGCTTACAGATGATTTAGCCTTTTCACAAACAAATTATCCTGATAGTAAAACAACCATTTATCTTAATGGTGTTGCCGCTGAAATATATCAAGCGGTATATAGAAATAAAAAAGAAAAATCAAATCGGTTCGTAGCATTCTGGCTCCATGAATTGCCAAAAGAATTTTATCTTTCACAAAAACAACTGCTTTATTCTTTTTTGATTTTTCTAGCATCGTTTTTAATTGGAATGGTTTCTACTTCTTATGACGAGAGCTTTGTGCGTGTTATCTTAGGCGATAATTATGTAAATATGACTCTTGAGAATATTGAAAAAGGTGATCCAATGGCGGTATATAAGGATCCCAATGCTACTAATATGTTTTTTCAAATTACTACAAATAATATTCAAGTATCTTTTTTAGCTTTTGTTGCAGGGTTAGCTTATTTGTCGTTTAAACCTTTTATGATATTCCCTTTTACATTTGGAACTATTTATGTGCTTTTTGTTAATGGTGTAATGCTAGGTGCATTTCAATGGTTCTTTTATCAGAAGGGACTATTTCTAACTTCCTTTCTCACAATTTGGATTCACGGCACCTTGGAAATTTCAGCAATTATAATCGCTGGAGCAGCGGGTTTTGTATTAGGGAATAGTATTTTGTTTCCCGGTACACTTACTAGGACTGCATCTTTAATTAAAGCAGCGAAACGAGCTATTAAAATTTGTATTGGACTTATCCCTATCTTTGTTGTTGCTGGGTTTTTAGAAAGTTATGTAACGCGTCTTACAGAAATGCATATTGCATTGAAATTGATTATCATTATAGGATCTCTAAGCTTTATAGTTTATTATTTTGTAGTCCTTCCAATTTTATTGAATAGGAAAGTGAAAATTAATAAAAGAGAACTCTATGTAGATGAAATACTACCTTTAGTGGAGGAAGAAGAAGATAAAAAAACAACTCAGCTCGTTTAGTGAAAAAAAGTAGTTACATATTATTCTTATTTTTGTTTTTGAATACAGTCTGTAGTGCTGTCCCAGATAGTAATGTAGTCCGGTATGAAACTGAATCTGTAATTGTAGAAAGGACCTTCAATAAAGAGAAGCTGCAAGAAGCAAAAGACAATCCTGACTATACCTATGATATTGTTGTGAAAAAAGAAGGGCCCTCATGGCTCGATAAAATTTTATATCGGATTGGACAATTTTTATTTAATGTTTTTTATAGTCCAACAGGCTCTGTAGAATCTGTTTTCTTTTATGTGATTTGCTTTGCATTAGTAGTGCTATTTATTTATTTAATATTGAAAATGAATGCGATTGGGATTTTCTCCAGGACAAATACTAACAATAAAGCAGATCTTGGTTTTTCTGAACTTGATGAAGATATCAATTCTATCGATTTTGATAAAATGATTGAAGAGGCTGTCAGGACTGGAATGTACAGAAGGGCTGTACGATTAAATTTTCTTAAAGCGTTAAAATTGCTCTCCGATAAAAGTCTTATTGATTGGGAAATTAATAAAACAAACAGAGATTATTTTTATGAATTGAAGAGCGAATCGATACGTGAAGGTTTTAAAGACATTACTCATATATACGAATATGTTTGGTATGGAAATCTTGAATTAGATTCCGAAAAATTCTCTAAGGTTAACATGACATTTAACCAATTTTCAAGTAAGACGACATCTTTAAAATGAAAAGAGGACTACCCTTCATATTACTTGGTGTGATAGTACTGTTGTTAGTACTTATTCAGATGTATTTGCCTCGTGCTATCAATTGGTATGAAACGTACGAAAAAAGAGACAAGAATCCTTATGGAGATTATGTATTATATGAGTTTCTTTCAGATCTATTTCCAGAAAAAAAAATCGAAATTAAAAATCGTACACTTTATGAAGTTCTTGGTTATTATGATTATTCAAGTTCAGAATATTCTTACACTAGTGATTCCATAGCTTCGGAAAATTCAAATGAGGAGGATGTTCCTGTTAATAGTCAAGAAGATACTAGTATAGTAAATGAAGAAGAGCTTGCTAATTCTGTAGTCATAGGCGATATAAAAAATACTATTGATTCTTCGGCATTAAAGAATTATGTAATTGTAAATTCTTCCTTTGAGCCAGGAGAGTCAGACACAAGAGCATTGTTAGAATTTGTAGAAAAAGGAAACTGCGCTTTTATATCTGCGCAATCAATAACAGGAATTTTTGCAGACTCCTTAAATATAAAAATTAAAATCGGTTATTACGAAGAAGCGTTTAGTGCAGAGGATATTAAAGCAGGACCAAAAAAGGATTCAATTTATCTGATGTTATTAAATTCTCGATTAAATACTAACAATAAAAAGTACTGGTATAGAGAAGGAACAGTAACAGGCTTTTTTGCTTCTTTTGATACACTTGCTACTACTGTTTTAGGAAAGAACAGCCAAGGCGAAGTAAATTTTATTCGTGTAAAATTTGGGGCAGGAAATTTTCTTATTTCTACTACACCTTTGGCTTACACGAATTATAATTTACTCTTCGCTAATAATTCAGAATATATAGCCTCTTCTTTTTCTTATCTCCCTATTCGCGATACCTATTGGGACGAATACTATAAGAATTATAATGTAAAAGATTCTAATAGCCTTCGTTTTGTCACGAGTCAGCCTCCTCTAAAATGGGCTTTTTATTTAGCATTGATCGGGTCGATTGGCTATATCGTTTTTGAAGCGAAAAGAAGACAACGGATTATTCCTATTGTCGAACCTCCAAAAAACTCTACTGTCGAATTTGTAAGTACCATTGGAAGGTTGTATTTTCAAAACGGCAGTCACAAAGATATCGGGATGAAGAGGATTTATTATTTTCTTGAACATATTCGAACTAATTATTATATCACTACTACTGTTTTTGATCAGTCTTTTATTGATAAAATATCAGAAAGGTCAGGTTTTGATAAAACAAAAGTGGTACAATTGTTTTCGTTAATACAGCATTTTCAGAATACTTCTAGTGTTAGCCAATCCGACCTTATGGAATTAAATAAAAGGATGGAGGAGTTTAAAAAAGTAGAGTAAAGTATATTCAGAAATAAAAAATTATAATATAATAGATTAATAAATTCATACATGGAAAATCAGGAATTATTCAGCAACAGGACAGATCTTTCTGATCTAAAAAATTCAGTCGATCAGCTTCGAAAAGAAATTGCAAAAATTGTAGTCGGACAACATCTAATGGTTGATCTTATTTTGTCTGCAATTTTAGCGGATGGTCATGTGCTTATCGAAGGCGTGCCTGGAGTAGCCAAGACGCTTACGGCAAAAATTGTAGCACGTACGATTTCTTCGGCCTTTTCCCGTATTCAATTTACCCCAGATATGATGCCCTCAGATGTATTGGGGACTTCTATTTTTAATATTAAAACTTCAGAATTTGAATTTAAAAAAGGACCTATATTTTCGAATATAGTATTGATAGATGAAATTAATCGAGCCCCTGCAAAAACCCAGTCAGCGTTGTTTGAAGTTATGGAAGAACGTCAGATAACGATTGATGGAAAAACACATAAAATGGCGCCTCCATTTATTGTCCTCGCTACTCAAAATCCTGTAGAGCAAGAGGGCACTTACCGATTGCCAGAGGCACAACTGGATCGTTTTATTTATAAAATAGAAATCGGGTATCCTTCTATAGAAGAAGAAGAGGTTATTCTTACGGGTTTTCATCAACGCAAAAGCTCTAATGACCTTGATTCTATTCAACCTATTTTAAGTGGAGAGCAAATTCAACACTATAGAGACAAAGTAAATAATCTCCATATTGATCAGAATTTAATTCGTTATATAAGTCAATTGGTAAATCAAACACGTAATAATAGCGGTCTATATTTAGGAGCTTCGCCACGTGCTTCGATTGCTATAATGCGTGGATCAAAGGCTATGGCCGCCATGCGTGGACGTGACTTTGTTACACCAGAGGATATTAAGGATGTAACGTATCCTGTATTAGGCCATAGAATAATGCTTACGGCTGAAAAAGAAATGGAAGGTGTGACGGCAAAAGATGTTATTAAAGAAATCATTAATAAAGTAGAAGTTCCAAGATAATCGAATGAAAGGGATTGCCAGATTTGTCAGTAAAATTTTTAATAACCCATTATTTTTAAAAAATAGGTTATGGGCCATTCTTTTTATGCTGGTCGTATTATTTTTATTGGGGTTTAGATATTTAGTAGTATTCATTTTTGCTAAAGCCAGTTTTATAATTTTCTTAGCCGTTGTTTTTTTGGAAATTTATTTACTTTTTTCAAAAAGAAATGCCGTCCTAGGCTCGCGACAATGTGCAGACCGACTTTCCAATGGCGATGAAAATAATGTATATATATATTGTGAAAATCGTTTTGGATTTAAAATCCAATTGACAGTGCTAGATGAAATTCCACATCAATTTCAAATTCGTGATTTTAATTTTACTATTACACTTGCACCAGGACAAACTAAGTCGCTAGTCTACAAATTACGACCAGTAAGAAGAGGAGAATATAATTTCGGAGCGTTGTATTTTTATGTAACAAGTCCCATAGGATTGGTTTCAAGAAGGATTACATTTCCTTTAAATAAAGTTGTACCCGTTTATCCTTCTTATTTACAGATGCGAAAATATGAATTGTTCGCAATCTCTAATAGGCTCTCTGAAATTGGAGTTAAAAAAATCAGAAAAGTAGGGCACAACAGAGAGTTTGATCAAATCAAGGAGTATGTGAGTGGAGACGATTTCAGAACGGTAAACTGGAAAGCGACTGCAAGAAAAGGTTCTTTGATGATAAATAGTTATCAAGACGAAAAGTCGCAGCAACTATATAGTATTATTGATAAAGGTAGAGCAATGAAAATGCCTTTTGAGGGGATGAGTTTGCTTGATTATGCAATTAATGCGAGTCTTGTTATTTCTAATATTGCTATTAAAAAAGACGACAAAGCAGGATTAATCACATTTTCGAATCGCATAGGATCTATTTTAAAAGCGGATAAAAAAAGCGTTCAAATGCAAGTCATTATGGAGTCGCTTTATAATCAAGATATGCGTTTTCAAGAATCTGATTTTGGGCGATTGTATAGAAATGTTAAGACGCATATTCGTCAGCGAAGCTTGCTGATGCTTTATACTAATTTTGAGTCTTTAGTATCTATGAACAGGCAATTGCAGTACCTTCGAAAAATATCAAGAGACCATTTGTTGGTCGTTATATTTTTTGAAAATACAGAGTTGGCTAGTCTTTCCAATGGAGAGGCGAAATCTACAGAAGAATTTTATATCAAAACAATAGCGGAGAAATTTGCCTTTGAGAAAAGATTGATTGTAAAAGAACTCCGTAAATATGGTATTCATACTATTTTGACTACCCCCCAAAAGCTTACGGTTGAAAGTTTGAATAAATACCTAGAATTAAAATCCCGAGGGTTGATTTGATTTTCTTTTGGTTTATGAATTTAGTATTGCTTATCTTTAGAGAGTAGATTTTCTTAAGCGTTTTTTTACATAGAATACTAGAATTAATATTATGAGAAAAATAGTTTCCTTACTTGCATTTTTGCCATTGATGTTATTATTGACAGGTTGTCCTTATAATTCTAAAATCCCATTGTCTAAGATTCCAAAAATACCTATTGATAAAACGTTATTAGGTACTTGGCAAACTGTTAATGAAAAGGATTCTATGAATATGACAATTTTAGAATTTAACTCAATGGAATATTTTATAGACGTTAGACCTACTTCCAATAAATCAAATGAGGTAAGTCGTTACAGGGCTTACAGTTCAAAAGTAGGTGACTATAAAATTATGAATATTGAAGATTTAAGTAGGAAAAAAGAGTATAATTTTTTCAGATATATACTAGAAGGTGATTTTATAAAGATACAAATGGTTTCAGATGTAGTTGTAAAAGAAGGTTATGATACACCTAAAAGTATGACTAAAGCATTTGTTAAAAAATCTGGAGAGAAAGGGTTTTTTGAAGAAGACATAAAGTTTATTAGAAAAAAGTAAATTATTTTTAGAGGATAACGTAATTTATAATCATGATAAAAAAATCGACACTTCAGCATTTACGCATCCCCTTTTCAATTTTTTTGATGCCATTTTTTTGTTTCGCAGCGAGCCAGTCATCGCAGCCTAATATGTTTTACTTGTTTATTTCTTTTGTAATCATTCATATCTTTTTCAATCCTGCCAGTAACGGTTTTAATAGTTATTATGATAAAGACGAAGAAAGCATCGGCGGGCTCGAAAACCCACCTCCTGTAGACCAAGAGTTGTTGTATGTATCGTTATTTGTTGATCTAGTGGGGCATTTATTATGTTTTATTATAAACTGGCAATTTGCGTTGATGCTTTTTATAATTGGACTTATGTCAAAGGCGTATAGTCATCCTGCAATTAGGTTAAAAAAATATCCAATAATAGGCTTACTCACCGTAGTCTTCTTTCAAGGTGCATGGACTTATCTGATGTCTATGTTGGCTATTAACGGGTTTTCTTTTGGAGAATTGATAACAGAAAAAACCTTATTTGCTGCTGGCCTCTGTTCTTTGTTATTATTAGGGTCGTATCCCATGACACAGGTGTATCAGCATGGAGAAGATGGACGCAGAGGAGATCATACTATTAGCAGAATGCTTGGTATTAAAGGAACCTTTTATTGGACCATTTCAGTATTTTCATTAGGTACTGCTGGATTTATACTTTACTTTTTTTACTACTATTCACTTACTATTGCCTTGATTTTTCCTGTTTTTATGACTCCTACATTGGTTTACTTTCTTTTGTGGTTCCTTAGGGTGCTTAAGGATGAGAAAGCGGCTGATTATAAGTCTACAATGAATTTGAATAAAATTTCCTCTGTAAGTTTTATTCTTTTATTTACGTTTCTGTACTTTTATTCTCATTAAGCTTCCTACCAGAAGATTAGGGGTTAGTTAGTTTACCCGCCTAACCATTTTAGATTTAGAACTAAATTCTCCAATCTGTTTTTATAAAAGCTAAAATAGTGCGAATATTGCAGGGTAATTAAAATAACAAAAACGTGCAAAAAATTTCGATAGCGATAAATGCGGTTCTGCTGGTAGCGGTAAGCGTATTATTTTTTATGGTATTTTCATTGAAAAACCAAGTTTCAGGAACTGTAGGTAGCGATAGCCTTTCTGTGGCTAGTGTACCCTTGCCAAAAGCAGATGGTAAAATTATGTATATCAATATTGATTCCCTTGAAGCTAAGTATAATTATTTTATTAAAATCAAAGCTCAATTAGAACGAAAAGCAAAAGCAAATGAAACGGAGATAAAAGGTATGTACGATGGTTTGCAAAAAACGTATACCAAGTATCAACAACAAATGCAAGCGGGCACTATGACACAGGAGCAAGGGGAAGCTGCTCAAATGGATCTTGCTCAAATGGAAAAATCGATGAGAGAAAAAGAAGAGATAATCTCTCAAAATTATGGCAAAGAAGCTGAAAAATTAAACGATCAGTTTTTGAAATATGTACAAGATTATTTAAAAAAGAAAAGCAAAGAGCATAATTACTCTTACGTTTTAGGATATGTAAAAGAGTCTAATCTGCTTTATGTAAACGATAGTTTAGATATTACCAGACAAGTTGTAGGTGGATTGAATGCTGAATACCAAGAAGGACAAGAGAAAAAATAAGTTAGATCGTGAAAAAGAAGTTCACAAAATATGCGATTTTAGCAATAGTAATATTGCTAGCGGAGTTGTTAAATGCTTACTTTCTCATGGGCATGCAAAAATATAAAAGTATTCATACGCCTTATCAATCTACGTTCATTCAAATGTTAGCCTCTCTTGTGATCTATGCACCAATCCTTGCAATTTTGGATCGGTCGTTTAAGTCAGGTTCACAACACTTAATCAAAAAATCGCAAAAAGTAGCTAAGCATCATGTGCTGGGAGTAGTAATGGCATTTGTACTAGCATTTTTCCTTATATGGCTATTGTTGGCTAATGTTTGGTATAATAGAAATCCTTTTGAGGATTTAGTTAGTTGGATTGAACGTATTATTTAATTGTAATAGAATGTTTTCGTTTGATAAAATAGAAGTATTGATTTGGCCTTTCGTATTACTTGCCGGAAGTGTAGGAATAGGTATACTTTTAGAATTGTTTTTTGCGTTAAGGCTTAGAAAAATTTTAGCAAAAAATAATTGGTTAAGCGGAGGCCAAGTTTTACAGGCATTTCGAGGGATTACGTTTATAATTTTTTTGGGTGTAGGCGTTTATCTTTTTGTTCATAATGTTGTTTTTGAAACTACTATTGCCAATTATCTTACAAAATCTATCAGGTTAGCTTTAATTCTTTCTGCTACTATTCTTGTGGCAAGAGTGGCTGTAGCGTATTTAAAATCTGATCAAGACATTGAAAGGGATGAATTTCAAGGTACTTCAATTATTACGAACATTTCTAGAATAGGAGTGTACTGTGTTGGTTTTATCGTTATACTACATACGTTAAACATTTCAATTACTCCAGCGCTTACAGCTCTGGGTGTCGGAGGTCTGGCAGTTGCATTAGCGTTACAAGATACGTTGTCAAATCTTTTTGCGGGAATATTCGTTATCGCCTCCAAAAAAGTTGGGATTGGTGATTATATAAAACTTCAGTCGGGGGAAGAAGGTTTTGTAGAAGATATCAGTTGGAGAACCATTACAATTAGGGAAACCAGCGATACAATGGTAGTAGTGCCTAACTCAAAACTATCTACCGCAATTTTTAAAAATTTTGATTTACCAGGAAGAGATTTACTTTTCCCTGTTCAGATCATGGTAAGCTTTGACAATGATATGCATCTCGTAGAGTCAGTTTCATTAGAGGTTGCAACAAAAGTAATTGAGCAACTTTCTAATTGTGTTAAAACTCATATTCCAATAGTGCGATTTCATACTTTTACAGATGCGGGTCTACAATTTGCAGTCATTTTTAGAATAAATGAAGCCATCGATCAAGGCCCAGTACGACACGAGTTCATTAAAGAATTGATGAAAGTATTTCGTGAAAAAGGCATTCAAGTTTCTGAGAAAGCTATTACGTTGCGTAATAAATAAGTGTAATTAAATGATTGCAACGCACAAATTAGTCTTTATTGTATATTTATAGTAATTTAGCATAGAAGTAGTAGTGTTGTTCTCATCTAGCCCAAGCGATACAATCACTTTCAATTCAGGATAAATTTACCCATATAAATAATGCGAAGTATTGTTTCTCGGATAATTGCGGCGTTGGTCTTTTTCCCTATAGGGTTATTTGGTCAAGGGACTTTTTTGGTAAAAGATTTAGCACCTGGCTTTCAGAGTAGCACCCCAAAATTTTTCATGAAGGCAGGCGGACTTTTATATTTTAGCGCGTATTCCGAAACGTATAAATATAGTTTGTACAAAACGGACGGTACAGATTTAGGAACCTCTTTAGTTATGGAGGAATTGTATTGTTATGAACCAGACAAAGACAATTATAAAAATTATGTTGACTATAATGGCTTATTGGCTTTTACAGTTTATAACCAAACGACATTAGAGAATGAAGTATGGGTGAGCAATGGAAGTTTTTCGGGTACAAAAAAAATTTCAGATTTTTCGCCAGGGTTTAAAAATGGGATTACTCAGTTGACCGTTTTTAACAATGCACTTTATTTTGTGGTTACTACCTCTAATAACTTATACGATGGACTTTATAAATGGACAGGATCAGGTTTGGCAACTAAATTATATGGTTTGGGAGAAGCTCCAACGTTTACTGGTCATCAATTAATAACAGGAGGAGGGAAACTATTTTTTATAACAAATTACGAAGTACTAGATTTTAGCATAGATACTCCTGTGTTACTGTATAATCAATTATTGGTTACTGGAAGCGACAAAATAATTGGCAGAACTATTTTTTTTAATGGCAAAATATTGATGAGTATAATACCAATTTATCTTTTAGATGCCAACTACTATGGGATTAGTATCCTTGATCCAGTTACTTTAACTACCTCTATGATCACTACAGATAAAGGAATGGATGGACGACCTACAATAGCAGAAATGAACGGATCGGTTTATTTTACTAACAATCCAACTATAGACGGCTTAACTACTATCATAACTATTTATAAAATTGACAATTTATTTAATTTGTCTACTGTAAAAGTATTTGACCGAAATAATGCAATCGTATCGAATGTATTTAAAGCTAATAATTCGAAATTGATTTTTACGATTGAGACTGTAAATCTTGAAAATAATGAATTGTGGGTATCTGACGGAACGGAAGTTGGTACATTACCATTAGTGGAATTGTCTGATGAAGTTGAAATTACACACCAAGAAAATACCGTTGCGCTCCTCGATACCGTTTTATTTTTTCAGGCTCGAAAAATAACACAAAAGTATCCTTATACAATTCAGGGAACAGAATTATGGAGAAGTAATTTTACCAAATCTGGAACAGGCATTGCGGTTGATTTTTTTCAAGGAGTGGGGCATGGTTTGGGATTTTCCGAACTAATTCAAGTCAACGATTCTTCGGTAGCGCTTTGTGCCTATCGATCCAACGATACAGATGGCGCATTATACGGGAGGGAGCTTTGGATTACTGATGGTACACCATTTTTAGAATTGACTTCGAATATAACTGAAAGCAGTATTGTTTCATTGTCGTTGTTTCCAAACCCAACTATAGATGTATTGAAATTGCCTTTACTTCCATTGGATGGAATAGTTACCATAAGTAATGTGCAAGGAAATATAGTGCTGGAGTTGCCTGAAATGCCTGCTTCAAATGAAATTAATATATGCAATTTTCAACCTGGCGTTTATTTTTTAAAAATTGTTACTGCTTCGACTACTTATATTGATAAAATTACAAAATACTAAAATGAAGAGGATGTGGAAAGGGATTTATAGCGTTTGTTTGTTGCTTATTTCTTTAGTTGTAGAAGGTCAGGAGGCTAAATTATCTTTGCAGACAGGTCATTCAGCGTCTATTAATAAATTATGTTTTTCGCACGATGGAAATCTATTAGCCAGCGCAAGCAGTGATAATGCGGTTATTCTTTGGTCGGTAAAATCGGGAAAACAATTGATGGTATTCACGGGACACAAGTTGAAAGTAAATGCACTTGCCTTTCATCCTTCAGATAGCTTTGTCGTTTCTTGTTCGGATGACAAGTCAGTAAAAATTTGGAACGTGAGAGAGGCATCTTGTAGCAATACATTTACATTTCCCAACGAGGTTAAATCTGTTCTTTATTCTCCTGACGGAAAAAAACTTCTTGTTGGTGCTAAACAGCTTTTTGAAATAAACGAATTAGGACCAACTAGCCTATTGACGCCTAAGGCAAATAATTATATTCATACGTTAGCCTTCAATTCAGATGCATCGGTGATTGCTGTAGGAGGTAAAAAAGGCGCCCTCTCATTATTTTCATTTCCACAATTATCTGTTTTGCACAAGTATAAATTAAAAACAAATCAGGTAAAATTTTCGGCAGACAATACCACTCTTGTAGCAGCAGGAGTAAGGGGAAAACTGAAGAAGTGGAGATTGAATAGTTCTATTTTGAGTTCTTCAACTTTTACGGCCGAACGAATTTGGCAAAGTTATCTATCGGTAGCGATTAGCGAACATTATTTTGTAGGAGGCAATAAAAATAATCTTATTAACGTGTATGCGATTAAGAACGGTAGAAAAATAAAGGTTTTAAATGGCCATGACAATGCAGTGGTTGCATTAGATATAAATAAGAATGAAACCATTCTTGCAAGTGCAGGATTTGACGCTTCTATTATTTTATGGGACATGGAAACATGGCAAATACTTAAAATATTGAAAGGCACTGCCGATAAAGTAAATGCAGTTGCGTTTTCAAGTAACGATGCACATTTAGTTTTGGGTTATGAAAATGGTTCTTTTAAATATGTTGAACTATTGCCAGGTGGTAAAATTGTTTCGAATCAAGTAAACCCTTCTGCCTACCAACGTTATTTCAGACGCAAAATGTCTATTGTATCCATTGATTCGATTTTGGAGAGTACTATAGTGTTAAAGGGATGTAACATTAGAAGAAGTAGAAAGGACAAAAAAGTTCGTAGCGCAAAAGTTTTTTTGATAGATTGGAATATTGTTTCCAATACATTTAAAACTAAGAAATTAGGCAAAGTCGTTTTTGAAAAATCTGACTTCTTTTATTTGACGAGTGCCAATGTGGCGTTGGATACCTTAAAATCTTTTGTTTTTCCAATAACCCCAACATTAAAGAATAAAGTAATCGAATCACATACAGATCGGATTACTTGTATAGATGCAAATAGTACCAATACTATTTTGGCCACATCAAGCCACGATGGCTTAGTTAAAATATGGGATATAAATTCGGAATCCTTGTTGTTAAATTTTGCAGCCTGTAACGAGCAAGATCATATTTTTATAACACCGGAAAATTTTTACTATTCTACTAAGGGTGCCTTAGAACATATTGGCTTTCGCATAGGGTTGTCGATTTATTCATTTGAACAGTTTGATTTATTATACAATCGCCCTGATTTAATTATAAAATCTTTACAGTTGAAAGATACCCTACTACATGCTGTATACAAGCAGGCGTATTTGAAGAGGTCAAAACGTCAAAGTGTTTTGACCAAGAATGTAGGGTCAATGGAAATACCTACTGTTGAGATTAGCAAAGGAAATTTTTCCGCAACAGCGCTTAAATATTTCACGTTTGAATTATTGGCTCAATCAAACAGTAGTCCTCTGGCTAAGTTATTTGTTCTCGTGAATGGAGTACCGTCTAAAGGAGTAAATGGTATTTCGCTTAAAGATTCCGTTTCAAAAAAAGAAGTATCCCTAGAGTTGAGTGTAGGGCTAAATAAAATTCAATATTATGTGTCAAACCACAATGGAGTGTATTCATTAAAACATACTATTGAAATTTTTCACAAAGGAAAGAAAGAAAAACCAACGCTTTATCTGGTCTGCATAGGCGCTTCAAAGTATCGAAACAGCGAATTTAATCTTCAATATGCAGAAAAAGATGCAATGGATTTAGAAACCTTTTTTAAAAGTTCGAAAAAGTACGCAAGCGTTCAGACAAAATTATTTCTAAACGAAAAAGTTACTAAACAATCCTTACCAGAGATTACAGCATTTTTGTCTTCGGCAGGGGTAGATGATATTATTTTAATTACTTATGCAGGACATGGACTGTTAGACGCTAATTTAGAGTATTATTTATCTACGTATGATGTAAATTTTTTAAACCCATTTGAAAATGGGCTAGCTTTTGCAGAATTTGAAATGTTATTAGAAGACTTGACCTGTCGAAATAAAATGATGGTGATTGATGCTTGCCATTCGGGTGAAATTGATAAAGAGGAAGTTGAATTTTCAAAAAACACAACCAAAACGGAAGGAGATATTGTATTTAGAAATGTTGGTCCAACTGTTGCACAAAAATCGTCCTCACGATCCACCTTCGAATTATCTAAAGCTCTATTTGCGGAAAGTAAAAATTCGCATGGAGCTGTTATTATTTCTTCCGCAGGAGGAGGGGAGTATGCTATAGAAGGTGAGCGATGGAAAAATGGCATTTTTACTTACTGTTTTATTGATGCGTTGAAAAATGGAAAGGCAGACCTGAACAACGATGGCAGTATCAAGGTAAGTGAATTGCAACTCTATTTGAGTAAAGAGGTGCCATCTTTGACAAAGGGAAAGCAAAATCCCACCTCAAGAGTAGAGAACATAAGTAATAATTTTAAATTATGGTAAAAAGAATAGTTTTGTTGCTGTTCCTTTTGATAGGTAATCGAGTGAATGCACAATTCTTGCATATAGGAGCAAAGATTGGTGTTGGCACAAATTCGTCAATGGAGACGAATTCAAAAGCGTATTATTTGAATAGCATGAGTGTCTATGATTCAAGCGTAACTGTCCAGCTTAATGGAGAATCTAAATTAGTGGCGGTTCTCATCCCCGAATTTTATTTACGTTATGATGCCAAAAATTTCTGGTTTATACAGACTGGTTTTCTTTCTCAAAATTATGATGTCTTTTTGAAACAAGATGAATCTGTTTATATGAAATATTGGGCAGAAGGAAGTAGCGTGCAGGATATTAGAATAAGTTTGGGCTATAATTCTGTTTATTTAAATGGGGGAATTGTACTAATGCCTAAGCGATTAATTAAGCCCTATGTTACAGGAGGTCTTTCGTTAAATGTTTTATACCTATATAAATCAGCACCAAGCTGGAATAATATAGATGGGTATGAATCAATTGTCCAAGACTTGGATAGGTTAAGCCCTATTACTTTATTTGGTAGAGCAGGAGTTGGTCTTCGGTTTTATGATTTTAATTTGGAATATACTCTTCAGCAAAATTTATCTCAATTAGATTCTTCTGCTGATCCATTCTATAAAAAAATGACTGCTGGATATATTTCTGTGGGTTATAGCTTTCTAATATTCAACACAATTAAAAAGGCAAACAAATGAAGAGATATACTATTTTACTATTTTGTTTGATCTTATTTATACCATATTCTTGTCATAAGCGATTAGATATCTATCCCTCATATGATAAAAATTCTAGATTAGTTGGGCCAGAAGGTAAACGTATAGAATTTGAAAATGCATCGATTATTATAGACATACCTGCCGGTGCATTGGATACTGAGGTGGAAATTTCTATTTCAAGAAAACCTGGAAATGGAGTTATCCTATATGATTCGTTAAATTATTTATATTACACTGGTAAAAGTAACTCAGAGATATGGGAGATATCTCCTGCTGGCCTTATTTTTAAAAAAAATATTACAATTCAGTTTCTAACCAAAAATAATTACAAAAAGGTATTTCGAAAAGTTCCAGGGGCAGACTTGTCAAATCCTGGCAATTGGAGTGAAACAAATATTGCCTACAGTAAAACAGCTATAGACAATGTAAGTGACCAATATATTTTTACGGATAAATTCTGTACAGCTTATCTTATTTCTAGTGGAGGAAGCAGAACAGGTTTTTATCTTGATGGGGATGAGTATAATAAAAATAATAAAGAGGGATTGACTTTTTTCGAAGGCTATTATTGGAATCAATACGAGCAGGATATTGAACAGTTTGCTAGTAATGCTACTTATCCTTTGAATACTATTATAGCTTTTGCTGAAACACCAATTATTGGAAAAACGTATTCCGTTTATAATACTGCTGCCTATGGTCAATTATCTTTAGATTCTATCAATAGTAGTGAAATATATAGTGAGCAGGGTTGCTTTAATGGAAATTGTTCAGACCTGTGTTTGGGAGTTTCAGGAGAGGTGAAATGTTTGTATCTGGTAAATGAATATGGAACTGAAAATAAATTTTTATTTCTAAAAAATGTAATCCTTGAAAATTCTGTAACAGGTGAAAGGAAGAGAATGAATGGGTATTTAAATTATTGATTTTTATACGTTTCGCTTTATTTTTTTTATTTATACCACTTTGAATTATATCAATAAACTATACTCTATTTTTAATTTAAAGACAGCATGATTATAGAGAGTTTTGGTTATAGGTTTTATGGAGTCTCCTTAAATAAAAATTTCGCCAATCAAATACGTCACCGCTTCGCCACTTATTATTACTCGTTCTCCTTTATTTTCACAATTCAGATAACCCCTTCTTTCGGAAAGTTGAATGGCGGTAAGTGTTTTTTTATTTAATTTTTCTGACCAAAAAGGAATAAGTCTAGTGTGTGCTGCCCCAGTCACAGGATCTTCGTTAATACCAACTTTTGGACCGAATACACGTGATACAAAATCAACTTCTTTGCCAACAGCAGTAATGATAATAATACTTTCTGTTAGCTTTTTTAGTTCGACAAAATCTACCGAACAATTTTTGATGTCATCTTCTGAAGTAAAAACTGCCATGCCGAAAAGTCCTGTCGAATAATATTCTAATGGTATTTTCCCTAAAGCGGAAGATAATAAGTCCGGCACTTTGGACGGTTGTAAAGGACTTGCAGGAAAGTCAAGATGTATATATTGATTGCTTTTCGTTACTTTAAGTATGCCAACTTTACAATAAAAAATAATTTCATTTTTTAAGTAATTTTCATGTTGGAATAAAACATGGGCAGAGGCTAGTGTAGCATGGCCACAGAGTTCTACTTCTGTAGTGGGCGTAAACCAGCGTATATAAAAGCCGTCTTTTTCGGGAACATAAAAAGCTGTTTCGGATAAATTATTTTCTGCAGCAATTTTCTGCATGATACTTTCTGGAAGCCATTCATTTAATGGACAAACAGCGGCCGGATTTCCCTTGAATACTTCATTGGAAAAGGCATCTACCTGATATATCTTTATGCCAGTCATTGAATTTTAATTTTTAACTTCTTTTAATTGTGCCTCAACTACCGCTATGGCTACCATATTTACGATTTCTCTAACAGAGCTACCCATTTGCAATACATGTACAGGTTTTCTCATTCCCATAAGGATTGGTCCGATTGCTTCGTTGTTTCCTACTTCCTGAAGTAGTTTGTAAGAAATATTTCCTGATGCGAGTCCTGGGAAAATAAGTGTATTGGCTCCTTCTTCTGCTAATTCGCTGAAGGGATAATTTTCTTTTTGTAGTTCTTTGTTGACTGCAACATTTGCCTGCATCTCACCTTCTATTTTGAGATCAGGGTATTTCTTTTTTGCAAGTTTTTTAACGAGCGCCATTTTATCGGGCACTTCCCCTTTGCTTGATCCAAAATTTGAATACGACATAAGTGCTACACGTGGTTCGGTGTCAAAGAAGCGAACCATGTTGGCGGTAAGTCCTATGATTTCTAACAAGTCTTCCGCAGTTGGGTTTACATTTACTGTAGTGTCAGCAAAAAAGAAAGTGCCTTTTTTACTTATTAAAATATACATACCCGCTACACGGTTTACTCCTTCTGCTACGCCTATCACTTGTAGCGCAGGACGAATAGTAGTAGCATAGTCCGTAGTTAGTCCTGAAATAAGAGCATCGGCTTCTCCAGTCTCTACCATCATTGCGCCAAAATAATTTCTATCGCGCATAAGTTTACGACCTTCTTCTTTTTCAAGACCTTTACGGTGTCTTTTCTTATAAAGAATTTCTCCATATTCAATTCTTTTATCACGGGCTAAATAAGGTTCAATTATTTCCACGTTGTTTAGATCAGTAAGCCCATTTTCTTTGATCATAGCTTGGATTATTTCTTTATTACCAAGCAATACAGGCGTAGCAATTCCCTCGTCTACTAATATCTGAGCGGCTTTTAATATTTTATAATGTTCTGCTTCTGCAAAAACAACACGTTTGGGGTTTTGTTTAGCTCTTGTGATTACTCTTGACATGAGTCGTTGATCAATTCCAAGTCTTTGTTGTAATTGGAGTGTGTAAGCATCCCAATCGGTAATTTGTATTTTTGCAACACCTGATTCCATGGCAGCCTTTGCGATAGCAGGAGAGAGCGTAGTAATTAATCTTGGGTCAAGAGGTTTAGGAATGAGATAATCTCTTCCGAAAGAAATCATATCGTTACCATATGCTTTATTAACAATATCCGGAACGGGTTCTTTGGTTAGTTCGGCAAGTGCGGTTACAGCTGCGAGTTTCATGGTTTCATTGATCTCTGTAGCCCTTACATCCAATGCGCCACGGAATATGTAAGGAAATCCAAGGACATTGTTTACCTGGTTAGGATGATCCGAACGGCCAGTAGCCATTATAATATCAGGACGTACGCTTACTGCAAGGTCATAATCTATTTCAGGAGTGGGGTTGGCTAGTGCAAATACAATAGGGTTAGAGGCCATGCTTTTGATCATTTCTGGAGAAACAATATTTCCAGCCGAGAGACCAATAAATACGTCTGCATTAATCATTGCCTCAGAAAGATTTTTAATTGAGCGATCCGTTGCAAATTCCATTTGTACGGGATCTAAGTCTGTGCGATTATTATCTAAAGGTCCCGACTTATCAATCATTACAATATTTTCTTTTTTTGCGCCAAGCAATACGTACATACGTGTACAAGAGACAGCTGCAGCGCCAGCACCGCTGATTGCAAACCTAACGTCTTCTATTTTTTTGCCTGCTAGTTCTAATGCATTCAACAATGCCGCTCCAGATATTATTGCTGTGCCATGTTGATCATCGTGCATTACAGGGATATTCATTATTTTGCGCAGTTCTTGTTCTATTTTAAAACATTCTGGCGCTTTTATATCTTCAAGATTTATTCCTCCAAAGGTGGGCTCAAGTGATTTTACTATTCTAATAAATTCATCAGGGTCGGTACAATCTATTTCAATATCAAAGACATCAATTCCGGCGAATTTTTTAAATAACACACCTTTGCCTTCCATAACGGGCTTGGAGGCTTCAGGGCCAATGTTGCCAAGGCCAAGCACCGCAGTGCCATTTGTAATAACGCCTACTAGATTTCCTTTTGCGGTATATTTATATACATCGTCTTTATTTTTTTCAATTTCCTTGCAAGGCTCTGCAACACCTGGGGAATAGGCCAATGCTAAATCTAGTTGTGAGCTAAGCATTTTAGTGGGTACTACTTCTATTTTGCCAGGTTGTCCTTGGCTATGGTAGTTTAAAGCATCTTCTCTCCGAATATCAATTGCCATACTATGTCGTTTTATTTAAAGGTAGGTTAAGTGGCATTAAGAATGCGCTCAACAGGGTTGCTAATTTAGAAAAATGCAGGGATTATGTAGTAAAATATAAAAAATATCTCTCTCGCTATTGCTCTTAAAATAGATTAGTTGTCTAGTCTTGCTGATCTTATTTTTTGGACATCTTCTTGTATGTCTGGATCTTTAAATTCTAAACTTGTGCCCCAAGAGATATAAAAAATATGGCTTGAGTGCCCATAATTCCCAACATTTGTGCCATCTGGAAGGTTTAGTCCACCTGATTGATAGCGAAGGAAATCGTTTAAGAAGTATTTAAATGTAATGATTTGACTTTTTAAATATTTTAGTTGAAAAAAAACTGCTGGCTGCAAAAGGTTTACTTTTTTAGAAAACCATTCAGAATTTTTGCTAATAGTCTCCTTAAATAGGAACTTCTCCTTATAGTGAAATAAAAAATTTAGTTCTGCTCCCAAAGCTATGAACGATTGCTTTTGAACTCTTCCAAATTTAAATGCTAAGGGAATACTAATTGCATATGCACGTTGTTTGAAATTTATATCCTGATCGCCGAAGCGATTTATCATACCTATGTTTTTTATCCCTAGGCCCGTATAATAACCAATTTTTTTATTGAAATTAACATGTAGTTGAGTTTCATGGTTTAGAAATCCTGAGAACCGTACTACTTGGGATGTAGAAATATTAGTTGCATTCATAGTTGCCATAGAGAAAATGAAATCTGTTTGGGCAGCTGCATAAATGTCTTGAGCGAAACTATGTGAATTGAATACATTAAAAATCAATACAGTAAAAATTAGAATATTTCTCATAAAGGTTTTATTACGCTAATTCAAATTTAGGAGTAATTTATTGAAAATAGCTTCCTTAGAGTTGATATTTTTTAGTCACAATTAAAAATGGGAAGATACTTGTAGAGCTGTTTTTGAGGAATAGAAGTGTTTTAGTTAAGGATTTATTAAATATTTGGCTATTGAAAAAATATAAAAAGAACCCTTCTTTTGTATTTTTCGTAAAAGTTGACTAGTTTTTGGACTTAAACCTTATTTTATGAAGAAATTATTACTCCTTTTTGTTTTGGCTATTTTCTTATATAGCTGTAGTGGACCTCACAGATGCCCTACTTACAGTGATTCTGGTGCTAAGTGGAACAAGCACAACAGCCATCCATACGGAGGAAAACATAAACATTAATCATCCTGAATGTTTTAATAGTATTGCGGCAACTTAGAGGAGTTTATTAGAATCTAGTTGTAAAAAATAATGGGCTACGTCGAAAATTTTTCGTTGTAGCCCATTTTGTTAAAATAATTTTTTGAAACTATCTTTTAAATCATCTAGTTTTTCTGAAGCAGCTTCTTTCATATCTCCCATTTTATCAGAAGAAACTTCTTTAATAATGCTGGAAATATTTAATTCTTTTCCTGCTAAAAGGTCTTCTAGTTGTCCTCCTAAAGAAGCAGGTATTTTATCTTTTAATGCACCTAAAACGGTGTTCAATGCAGTTTTAGCTTGGTCGGCGCTAATTCCTGTTTTTTCCGAAATGCTTTTTATTAGTTCTTCCATGGTTTTTATTTTTAAAGTGTGAAATAAATATACAGATTTTAACCTAACATACATATTTTCAGTTTTTTTCGTGAATTTTTAAATTAAATTTTTATGATTTTTTGTCATAAAGACCTTGATTGCTAAAACAGGCTTGTTTTTAGTCGTTGAAATTTTATAAATATAATATTCTGGTATTTATTACTTGAAATAGCTTGTGTATTTTTTATAAATGCTTATTTTTGAAGAGCCTAAGTTCCCCACTTTATTAAAAAATACATGATTAAACCATTACCACTAAAAAGCTTCTTTTTGAGCCTTTTGTCCTTGGTCTTTATTTCAACTACTTCTTTTGCGCAAACCAAACCAGAGGAAGATGTAAATGAAATATTTAATGTTTCGTTAGAGGAATTGCTCAATGTGGGCATGATCTCGGCATCAAAGAAAAAACAAAGTGTTTTAGACGCTCCCGCCACGGCACATGTTTTTACGGAGCAACAGATAGTGCTTCGGGGCTATTCTACTCTTATTGATCTTTTGGAAGATGTTCCCGAAGTAGAAATTCAACGAAACTCAAATCCAGAATCTAGAAATCTCGTTACTTTCAGAGGTGTTTCAGGTAATGAAAAATTTCTGATTCTTCTTAATGGTATTCGAATTACTCCAAGTACAGGAGATAGTTATACGTTAGGTTCAAATTTCTCACTTGTAAATGCAAAAAGAGTAGAGGTTATTATAGGCCCTGCGTCCGCATTGTATGGGGTTGATGCATTCTCTGGAGTAATAAATATTATAACAAAAAGTCAGGAAGGTACAGTATTTAAAGGTGTTGATGGGCAGTTGTCTTATGGTCAGTTTAAAACCGCGGACGGTTCTTTTATTGGAGGCATAAAAGCCGACAAACTTAATTTTACATTGTCAGGGCATTACAATAATTCTTCAGAGCCAAAGTATAGTAAGTATTATAAAAATGATTTTGCTTGGTATACAAATCAGTTTCAGCCTAATGGATTGGTTGCTGAAACTCCGTTTTATAACGATGTTTATAATGTCTCTTATTTTCAACGTAATGCGGGAGAAAGTTTTCGAGGCGATTCTTTAAACAGAGGATTTAATATGCCTTCAAGTTCACATTTTATAAGTGCGGAAGTTACATATGATAAATTTACAGTTGGGTATGTTCGCCATAGCGAATCACATAGTAGCGCATATGGTATTCAACCTAAATTTACAGCCTATGAAAAAGATCAGTTTTTTGCGCAAACACAAAATGTTTTTTATGCAAAACATCAGTATCAATCCTTTAATAAAAAGTGGGGATTGCTTTCCACACTTACACAAAGTATGTATGAAATAGATCCAAACTCTAATTTCATTGGCGCATCTACTCGATGGCAACGGGGATATGTATACGCTAACGGACAAAGTAGTAAAATAGAAGAGCAATTCAATTATGATTTTTCTTCTAAAGTATCTATGGTGGTAGGAGCCTCTTTTGAAAATTTAAACTCGCTACCCCGCACGGGATCATCACCTAAGCCCTTTGAGAAAAATCAACCCGCTACCAATCAGGATCTATATTATATAGGAGCCGCAGGCTATAATCCTTATGCGGAGTTGACAGATACTATCGCTTTTAATGATTCTCTTGCACTGAAACAAAGTTTTTATTATCTTAATTATCAGAATTATGGTGCGTATGCGCAATTTCAAATAAGCCCCGTGAAATTTCTTGATATTACGTTAGGGTCTCGATTTGATCATAATACTAGATTTGGTAGCACCGTAAATCCACGTTTAGGCCTTGTGATTTCCCCTACTAAAAAAATAAGAATTAAAGTTTTGTATGGTGAATCTTTTCTCGCCCCTTCACCTGAAAAAGCGTACCGTCAAGCAGGTGCTTTTTTTGGTCCTATCGCTGGAGATACCACGGATGCTGGAGTACAAATACTTAGTGCAGATTACTTAAGAGTTCCAAATTCTAAGCTTAAGCCCGAAAAATTAAAATCATTAGAGTTAAGTCTTGGTATGTTCCTTACTCAAAACTTTTCGGTTAATTTTAATGGAGCGTATACTCATATTGATAATACAATTAATCAAAACGGCGAAGCGTCCAAAAGTTTAGTGCCTGACAATATAAATGCGAGTAGACTTGAAACGTCGGTCAATCAAGGGTATCAAGAAATTTATTCGTTTACTTCTAGAGTGAATTATTTAATTAGAATGGGCAAGTGGTCCTTTACTCCATATGGTGCGTATTCCTATATGGATGGGTATAATAAAGTAGATTACAATCAAGGCAATGGGTTGGAAAAAATTCCACTAGTTTTTGCTGCGCAAAATACATTTAAGGGTGGACTTGAAATTGAGCACAAAAGATTTTCTGTTGCACCAAGAGTTATTTATCGCTCGCCGTCTTATTCAAATGTATTAGAAATAAGAAATCAAGCAGGTTCAAATTATAAAAACGATGCTTATACAGTAGTGAATTTAACGGTTCGATATTTGGCAAAAATAAAAGGAAAATTAAGGTTGACCTTATTTGTGAAAGCTAATAATTTATTAGATGCTCGATATTATAATGTGTATTCTGGAAACGAAGAAGGGATGAATAAAACTCCTCAGGATCCTATAAGAGTAGTGGGTGGTTTACAATTTAATTTACATTAATCTATGAAAAAAAATAGAGTTGTTTACTTGGTAATAGGAGTTTTTTTATTGCTGGGAGCATGCAAAAAAGACAAAAAAGATCTTCATGGTGAGCTTTCTGGGAAGTGGCAGTTTGAAACTATTACATTGGAAAATTTAAATTCAGGAGTAGTTTATAAAACAAAGGTTTTTGATAATACTTATGAAGATAATGATTTGACTATTGACGCTTCTGGTTTGTATGAAGTAAGGAAACTTCCAACGTTCATGTTTAATTCTACCTATTGTTTTAAAGGGGAAGACGATGGAAATAATCATAAAGGGATATGGGAATTTGATAGTCAAAAGAAAGAACTTTGGTTTGATAGAGGGATAACAGAATATTTTAATAGTACGAGTAAATTAACCTATTCTCAAAAATATAAGTATAAAATTGAGGGTGATAAATTGATATTAGAATGCGAGGATCCTAAAGTAATGGCAGACTTTGGTTACAATATTGGCAAGTATTATTTTGCAGGTCTATGGAATACAATTTCAGATGATGTGTATTCAGAAGGAGATAGTGACGGATATCGGAACGGTTATTGGTTAGGGTATTATTATGGTTCACCTGGCTCGCCGAGTGAAGAAGAAGTGCTACTTAATAAAGATGCATTTTACAGTTACTGGGCTGCGGGAGTAGCTTATAATATAGCAGATACCTCCGGTGCTTGGCAATATCCCAATTTTAAATCGGGTTATGAAGCTGGATACCTAAGTGGCTACAACGATGGGTTTGCAGAGGCTGGAACTGTAGACTGGAACGCTAATAAAACATATAAAATGACGATTGTCTATACAAAATTATGATGTTACTCTTCTTATTGTTTTTTGGGCTTTCTTCTGCAGATGCATCAGATCTGTCTCCTGGAACAGATAGTGTAAAGTCGCTTCTGTTAAAAGGCGATGCTATTCATGCAAAAGAGGCTTATCTAAGCCTCTTAGGTTCTGGAAATCAAACCTTAACCACGGAAATAATATGGGTAGGCATAGAGGTTTCTATGGCTAATGCAGAATGGAAATCTGCTAGGGCTCTTTTAGATAAACAAAAAGAAATTGAATCACTTTCTACTTCAAGAGTTGATACGTTGCGTAGGATTTTTTATACAGGGAAAATCGACTTTAATGAAGGCGATTATGCATCAGCTAGAAAGGCCTATTGGTCAGTATTTACGACGTTAAGAAATTTAGGTAAGGAAAAGGATCCCTTGTACGAAGAGACATTATTTTGTTTAGGAGAGTTTTTTAATAAAACGGGTAATTTTTCAATAGCTGAAAAAATTTATGCCTCAGATTTGAACTCTATAATGACAATTTATGGAAAAGATCATTTTCAGTATGCTCGAGCAATGGATAAAATTGGAGAAATTACAACACTAAAAAGTGACTATGAAAATGCTTCAACGTATCATGAAACAGCTGAAAAGATACTTTTGAAAACAGCAGGGAAGAGTCATCCTGAAACGGCAAGGAATATGGTTTTTAGAGGGAAACTATATTTAGAAAAAGGAGAGTATACCGTGTCGGAAACTTATTTTCGTCAAGCTTCTAAAATATACAAAGAATTTTTGCCTAAAATACATCCTTACCAGTTAGAGCTTGACCTCGCTTACGCAGATCTGTATATTTATCTGCACAATTATGGAACAGCAGTTGAACTACTTGAAAAGACAACCAATACTTATAAGCACTATTATAATCCTTTACATCCCGGAATAGCTGGAGCTTCTTATAAAATAGCTTCTGTATATCTAAAAAATGGATATGTAGACCAAGCAAAAGCTCATATAGATACTGCCCAGATGATATCAAGCATTAAAATGAGTTGGAGGCATCCTGATCATTTAAATACGAGAAGTACACTGGCGGAATATATGTTAGCAAAAGGAAATACAGCTCAGTCAGATAGTTTGTATTCTTTACTTTCGGATTCAGTTGGTACTGTGCTTAATGATAAAAATAGGCTTATTACAGGGCTTACTACTGCGCATGCTCAGATGTATTATAAAGTTGGAAAATACGAAGACGCCATTTCACTCTATCAGAGAATTAAAGAAATGCAGAAGGAAATTCTTGAAGAAAAACACCCAGAATATATTCAGTCTATAAGAGATCAATCGCTCATTTATTGGGCAATGGGGAAAAAAGCAAAAGCCAGAAAATACTTTAGTTATACTGCTGATAATTATGTGCTGCAGTTCAATAAAGTATTTGCATTTCAGAGTGAAAAGGAAAAAAATTTATATTATAAAAATATCAAGTCTTTTTTTGATAAATATAATGCCTTTATACTTTCCAATCCTTCCCCTGCTACGATTAGTGCCATGTATAATTATCAGTTGGCTACTAAAGCTATTTTGTTTACCAGTACTTCTGATTTGAGAAAAAAAGTTTCGGGTTCTGGTGATCCAAATTTAAAAGGGAAATATGTAAGATGGATTTCAAATAAAGAAAAACTTGCCAAACTTTATAAGTTGCAATCGGAGGGTTATGCTATTAAGCAACGCACTATTGACTCCATGGAAACGCTTGCCAATATGTTGGAGAAGGATATTCAGCTAGTTATTGAATTGAAAAATGCTAAATCGGGCACAGAAAAACAATTGTTAACTTGGAAGGATATTCAAAAAAATCTTTCATCAAACGAGGCAGCGATTGAAATTATAAGAGTGCAAGAATTTCTTCCAGATTCAGGAGGTAGTAGCACAAGCAAGGTTTATTACGCTGCATTAATTGTTACAAAAGAAACAAAAAAATCACCAGCTTTAGTCTTGATTAACGAAGGGAAAGATCTTGAAAAAAGATATGTACAGTATTATAGAAATGCTATTCACTTTCAGCTTGCAGATACAATTTCTTACCAACATTACTGGAAACCAATAGCAGAAGCTAACGTAATGAAAGGTAAAAATAAAATTTATTTGTCAGTCGATGGTGTGTACAACCAAATCAATATGAATACTTTTTTAAATGCTTCTAACAATAAGTATGTAGTCCAAGAGCAAGAAATTCATTTAGTAACAAATACAAAAGATGTACTGGATTTAAAAACTAAGACTTCGGAATTGACGAAGATACCTGAAAAGACTGTTTTATTTGGGTTTCCCGATTATTATCATCAACCCTTGGTAACTGCTAAAAAGACTACTGCTAAAAAACAATTAACAGTAAAAGATAAAACAGCTTCGCGTGATTCAAGAAGTATGTTTCGAGGTGCCGGAATTGCTGAACTTCCTGGTACGAAAGAAGAAGTGAAGTCCATTAATAAAATTTTTGTAGAAAATGGTAATAAAGGTACTGTATTGATGCTTGGTAAAGATGCTGCCGAATCTTCTTTAAAATCAATAGACAATCCAGGAATTTTGCATATAGCAAGTCATGGTTTTTTTCTAGAACCAAGCAAAAGAAATAAAAATGAAGCAGCGATTAACGATATAGAAGTGTTGGATGAATTGAATAGCAATTCGCTTTTGTACTGTGGTATTATGCTTTCAGGAGCTGGCCATGCTTATTCTGAAGAAGTATTAGATGCTGAAATTAAAGCTTTGTATAGAGGCGAAAGTATAGAAGATGGTATTCTTACGGCCTATGAAGCAATGAATATGGATTTGCAAAACCTTGAACTAGTTGTACTGTCTTGTTGTGAAACAGGTCTTGGTGAAGTTAAAAATGGAGAAGGGGTTTATGGTTTCCAGAGAGCTTTGCAAACTGCAGGAGCAAAATCAATTATTATGAGTTTGTGGAAAGTGAACGATGAAGCAACTCAGAAGCTAATGGTTTATTTTTACGAAGAATGGATTAAGTCTTCTAACAAAAGAGCTTCTTTTGCAAAAGCACAGGAAAAACTACGATTGGAATATAAGACACCTCTTTATTGGGGAGCTTTTATTATGATAGGGGAATAAAGGTTAAAGTTTATTGATGTTGATTTTTCTTAAAATACTATCAATTATCTGACGAGTAGTTACACCTTCGCCTTCCGCTTCATAGTTGAGCAAAATTCGATGACCTAATATATCATGCGCTACTTCTTTGATGTCTTCAGGAAGTACATAGTCTCTTTCGTTAAAGAAAGCAATTGCTTTCGCTGCTAAGTTTAAATTAATTGAGGCTCTAGTAGACGCTCCATATTGCACATACCTTGCCTCATCATGAAGACCATAATCTTTTGGGTTTCGTGTTGCAAATACAAGTTCAATGATATAGCGCTCTAGTGATTCTGTAATAGTTACTTTATTGATTTCGTCTTTAATGTTAAAAATATCATTTTTGGACAAAACTATTTTTACATCTTGTCGATAATTCATGTTTGACATTCTACGCATTACTTCAAGTTCTGATTCCTTATCCAAATAATCTGGATATACTTTCATCATAAATCGATCGACTTGAGCTTCTGGCAGTGGATAAGTGCCTTCCTGTTCGATGGGGTTTTGTGTTGCCAATACCAAAAAAGGTTTGTCAAGCATATAAGTAGTATCGCCAATGGTAACTTGTTTTTCCTGCATACATTCTAACAGCGCAGATTGAACTTTTGCAGGCGAACGGTTGATTTCATCTGCAAGAATTAAATTGGCGAAAATTGGTCCTTTCTTTACTTCAAATTCACTTTTCTGTTGGTTGTAGATCATTGTACCAATAATATCGGCCGGAAGAAGGTCAGGTGTAAATTGAATACGATGAAAATCTAAGGCTAAGGCTTTTGCGAGCGTTTTTATTGTCAGTGTTTTAGCTAATCCCGGCACCCCTTCTAATAAAATATGTCCTCCAGTAAATAAACCAACTAGCAAACGATTAATCATATAATGCTGACCAACAACTACTTTTCCAGTTTCAGTAATTACATCCTTTATTTTTTTCTGGTATTCTTGTACCTGATCTTTCGTTATTTGCTCTTCCATTCGGCGTTACTGCTTAATATTTATTGTAAAAATAACATTATTACCATTTTTTAAAAATAAAAAACACAGTCAATGTCAAAAAGAAAAGTTTTAGAAGGGGTTTAATTTTAGTCGTCTATTTTTATAATTAAACTAAGTCTTTAACAACGCCATGATTATGGAGTTAAAAAGGGCGCTTAAGTTGAAAAAATGGAAGTAAAAAAGATGCCTGCAGATGAAGGGGGATCTCTGCGAGGCATCTATTAAGCATTATTTCTTTCAAAACAATGCTCTTTACTGTAAAGGGATACTATCCTATCCCTTTATAAATTAACCAACCAACCTTAAAACTTTAAATAATGACTAGTTGCCCGCCAAAGCAACCAGCCATTCAATTAACCAAACAACAGTTTTACTTACTATTAATATCCTATTGTGATTTCACCAAGAGGTGTAGCAAGAATGGAATACTCTATACCTTTAGCTTCCAATTTTATTCTATAAAATACATTTTGGCTATATCTTACTTTTGTAATGTCTGTAATGCATGGATGTGAAAATTCAGAACTAATATAGTTTCGAGCCTTTTCGGGTAGCTCTTTAAAATCAATACTGAAATCTGTTTCTGTTAAGTTTCCAGACTGATCATAATAAGCGGCAACATATTTCCCTTTCAATAAAAAGTCGAATTCTACTATTCCATTTTCTTTATCAAAGCGATGAATGTTTTTTGCATGACGGAAGGAATGATGAAATGTTTTGTTTTCCTTATTATGAGAGCCATTTTTGGCAGAAGCATTCATGCTGAATAATAGAATGCTAATACTGGTAATTATATATATGATCTTTTTCATAACTGTGTCGTTTTAATTTATGATTCAAAACTACAGTACAATTCTGATTGAAATCAGTAGGAAAGTTGAAGGAAATCTGAAGTTGAAAAATAAAGTCCTATTACTTGCTTTTAAATCGAAGAGGTTATAATAGACAGTGCTTTTTCTTTTACCTCAAACGTAAAGTCTTTGCCACCGTCAAATGGTTCACCATCGATATGGTAGGGCCCGTTGTTTTTTCTTTTAATACGAATTTTTTTTGCTTGAATTGTTGTGATGTGCTCAGACTTATTAATAGAACGGTTGAATACCCTCCATGCCATAAAAGGCAATTTAAAAATCGAGAAGGTTTTTAAGATGCAGAGATCAAGTAGCCCATCGCTAATATCGGCCAAGGGAGCGATATAAACATTGTTGCCATATTGACCTGCATTGGCTGCGGTAATTATAAGAGCACGGTGTCGACTTTTTTTGCCATTTATTTCAACCTCGTATTCTTCGGAAACGTACGAAAAATATTCCTTGAAGACGGATTTTATATATCCAACGAAGCCACGACCTTTCATAGTGGCGAATATTTTTCCAATATGTGCATCAAAGCCCAAACCCGCTGTGCAAAAGAAGGCTTGTGCGTTCAGAAAACCTACATCGATTTTTTTTACTGAACTATTGTTTAGTAATCGAAGGGCAAGTTCTGTATTCATAGGAATACCTATATGTCTAGCTAATCCGTTGCCAGACCCAAAAGGAATGATTCCTAAGGCAACATCTGTATCGATAAGTTCTTTAGCGATTTCATTTACGGTGCCGTCTCCACCAACTGCTATTATTTTTTTTATACCTGCTCGATGAGCTTCTTTGGTTATAATAGAAGCATGGCCACTATATTCTGTTTTTCTTAGTTCAATTTCATAATTAGTTCTATTAGGAATGGTAGTAAGTAGTGAGAGAAACAATTCTTTTTTCTTGCCACCAGAAATGGGATTTAGTATAAAAAGTATTTTTTCCTTGTTATTCATTTTTGTAAGATATAAAAACATAGAAAAATAACCTATAAAAAGTAAGGCTTTTGGATTGTCAGTGCGGCATTAGATTTTTATGCCTATAAAAAGTATCATGAAACAAGTAAATAGTAAAAAAGTAATTGGAATAATGCATAAAAAAGGAATCTTTATTATTTGTTAATGAATTAGTAATAAAATCGTAATAATCAGAAGTTACTTTTGTTAAAACACCTCATGAAAACCCTTTACAAAACAATAGTTCTTTCTGATATACATTTAGGAACAGCTGGATCTAAAGCGAAAGAAGTAACACATTTTTTGAAACATAATATATGCCATACGCTTATTTTGAATGGAGATATTATAGATGGATGGCAGCTAAAAAAGTATGGAAAATGGAAAAATAAACATACGAAATTTTTTAAACGTGTGTTAAAGCAGATGGATGATTACGATACACAAGTAATTTATCTTAGAGGAAATCACGATGATTTTTTAGATCAGATTATCCCTATTCAAATGGGTAGATTAAGCATTCAGCGAGATTATTATCATGAGTCTAACGGTAAGAAATTTTATGTTATCCACGGCGATGTTTTTGATTCCATCACTACTAATTTAAAATGGGTAGCTAAGTTGGGAGATGTTGGATATACATTTCTTTTATGGCTTAATCAGCGTTATAATAACTATAGAGAAAAAAAGGGATTGCCTTATTATTCCTTATCTCAAGCTATTAAATCAAAAGTAAAGTCTGCTGTTTCTTATGTTAACGACTATGAGGAGCAATTGGCTACAATGGCGAGAATAAAAAAATGTGATGGAATTATATGTGGACACATTCACCAGCCTGCATTAAAGGAAATGAATGGAGTGATGTACATGAATTCTGGAGACTGGGTAGAGTCACTTACTGCTTTGGTAGAGACGCTTGAAGGCGAGTGGAAAATTGTTCATTTCGAAGAAAAACTAATCGCCGACTCTCAGCCTGAAGAAGATGAAGATGAAAACGAAAGTTCCTCTTACATCGCAGATTTGATGAGTTTGAGAGAAGAGTTGAGAATTAGAAAATCTGCCACTAAAGCTTCTTAAATTTTTTTAACATGGTTAGCTAATCATTATTTTACTAATAAAACTTACCTTTTATTTTTTTTCGAGGTGTTTACATTAAATATGTAAACACCTCGAATTGTTTAGCGCAATCACTATGTACAAATTGGATGCTTACTATGTTTGTAAACATAGTAAGCATCCAATTTGTACATGAGAAAAACAGAATGTTATTTTATTTTTAAATATATAACACAATCCCTCCCGATTTCAAAAACTTTAGTAGCAAAAAACAAGAAGTGATTGTGTTATAATTGCATTTTTTTAAATTGAACTACACCATTATTTTTAAACAGCCGGGCATGATTTCGATTTTTATTTCTTTGCCAGTTTCATAAGGTTCTCCGTCAAGATGGATTGGTCCTGCTGCTTCTCTTTCAATAGTGAATGAAGTACCTTCTAATGTTTCCATGTAGGCAGATTTGTTTGCCGATTTATTGAAAACTCTCATGGCTAGAGCCGGCATTGAATATACAGGAAAGGGGCTTAAAATACATACATCCAATTTACCATCAGCAACATTTGCTTGAGGAGCGATATAAGCATTGTTGCCATATTGAGAAGCATTAGCGAAGGTTATTAAAAACGCGTTCTTGCTAGTTGTCTTTCCGTTAATAGTAAGTTTGTAAGGTTGGGCTTTATAGGAAGCAAATTCTGTTAAAACAGCTTTTATATAGCCCATAAAACCACGACCTTTTAGTGTTGCAAAGATTTTTCCAATATGAGCATCAAATCCCATTCCTGATGTACAGAAAAAAGGCATACCGTTGATTACACCCGCATCGTTAATTTTTATCGTAGCATTATTTAATTGAGCTATCGCCTTAGAAGGATTTACAGAAATGCCCATGTGTCTAGCTAAGCCATTCCCAGATCCAAAAGGAATAATACCTAAAGCAGCTTCGCTGTTGGTAATCATTTTAGCTACTTCGTTGACAGTGCCATCACCACCTACTGCTACTATTTTTTTTACTTGTTGGCTTAAGGCGTGTTTGGCAAGATCACTTGCGTGGCCTGGTTTGTCCGTGTAAGAGATCACTGGATCGAATTTTTCTAAGTTCAAATTTTTTCTTACCATCTCCTCAAACCCTGATTTGTTGCGACCTCCAGAAATAGGATTTACTATAAATACAATTTTTTCCTTAACAGTTGTTGACATTTGATTAATAATTTATTTCGCAAAACAAGCATTTTTTCCGTTAAGAAACTATTCTAAATGACATAAAGTTACATAGTGTTTATATAGTCGTAGTGTAATTTAATATTGCGTTAATAATCAGTTTAAGTTCATTTCTTTCTTTTGTGCATATTAAAAAACTAGAATGGAACAGAAGAAACTTAAGTTTATTTTTATAGTGCAAGGAGAAGGAAGAGGCCATATGACACAAGCTATATCGCTTAGGGATATGCTAGATAGGGCTGGTCACACTTTGTCTTGTGTGCTGGTAGGTAAAAGTAAAAGAAGAGAAATTCCATCTTTCTTTTTCGAAAAAATAAAATCAGAAGTTATTTCTTTCGAAAGTCCTAATTTCGTGACAGATAAAAAAGGTAAAGCGATACAAATTTTACCTACAATCACTGAAAATATTATGCGTACAGGTTTTTTTCTTTCTAACCTGAAAGTTATTGATAAAAAAGTGAAAGAATATAATCCTGATGTCATCATTAATTTCTATGACTTATTAGGTGGTTTTTATTCTCTTCTCTACAAGCCGAAAGCAAAATATATTTGTATAGGTCATCAGTATTTATCTTTGCATCCAGATTTTGAGTTTCCAAAACAAAAAATGGTAGACAGGATAATGTTACAGCTTAATACTAAGGCTACGTCTTTCAGAGCTTCCAAACGTCTTGGGTTGTCTTTCCGACCTATGAAAGATTTTTCTAAAGAAAAAATAAAAGTTGTTCCTCCCTTGTTGAGAAATGAAGTATTTGAAATAACTCCAGAAAATAAAAACTTCATACTTGCCTATATGGTTAATAGCGGCTATGGTGAAGATATTATTAAATGGCACGAGTCAAATATGTCTTTAGATGTGCATTGTTTTTGGGATAAGGCAGGTGTAGATGATAATTATTCCCCCCATGCAAATCTTACCTTTCATAAATTAAACGATAAGGTTTTTCTGGAATATATGAAGAACTGTTCTGGTTACGTAAGTTCAGCTGGTTTTGAGTCTATTTGTGAAGCGATGTATCTTGGGAAACCAGTAATGATGGTGCCTACAGAAGGTCAATTTGAACAAGAATGTAATGCTATGGATGCGGTAAAATCCAATGCCGGAATTTCAAGTAAGGAGTTTGATATTACTAAACTTTTGGAATATCTTCCTAAACACAAATCAGTAAAAGAGGAGTTTGGTACGTGGATCGACCAAGCTGAAAAAATGTTTTTAAAAGAACTAGTTGAATAATGAGTATGCTAAGGGAGATTATAGATAGAATAATAAAGGAGCAAGAGCAAAATCAAGACACTATACTTGTCGGACATTTATATTATCCAGTTGACATAAGTCTTGTCAATGGGAATATTTTATTGCGTAATTTTAGAATATTGTCGCAAGAGGATGGTAAAATTAAAGGCATTACTTGGAAAGAACAATATTCTGCTCCCAGAGAAAATCGTGATGAAGTCTTTAGTTATTTTTTATTTGATGAAATTGCTAGTTTAAGTTGTCTTGATCTTTCAATTAATTATGAAAGACCAGTAATAATTAACAGATAGTGAAGATTTCTTCTCTGGAATTTTCTTCGGGAAAGTCTATGATTATTTTATAGGGGCCTTTAATAAGGCTAGAAACGTCTACGCAGAGCGAATTTTCGCCTTTGTATACTTCTTCCCATATAGAAAGTTTCGCCACACCTACTAAGTTTAAAATTCTAATGTGCACGAGCTGGTATTTTTGGGAAGCTAGATTAATATCTAAAAAATTTCCTGATAAAATTCTTTTTATGATTTTCATGCTAAAAATGTTATGCATTATTTCCTCTCTGCGCATAGACCAGTTATCTAAATGATTTAAATTATCTACTTTTTTAAAAGTAGGTAAAGTAAGCCTTTGATTATTAACTTGGTTTATCCGAATTGTTAAATTGCGGTTAATTAGTTAAAGTGTCTGTTTTAGTTGTTTTTATATATTTTAAGTCTGTATACTTTAACAATTCCTTAACAATGGATTAATCTTCTATTAATCCAGTAAGTTTAATTTTGCGCCATACCAAAACAACTAAATTTAGTGAAGAGGATTAAATATTTAATGAAGGGAGTAGCAATAATAACCTTGCTGGTTTGTTTTTCATCGTTGAAAAGTATTGCTCAGGATACAGGAGAGATTTCAGGAAACATAAGCGACTCTTTAGAAACAGTTATAGGTGCAGTAGTAGTAATAGAAGGGAATAATGCTTTGGGAGCACTAACTGATGAGGAAGGTAATTTTTTAATAAAAAAGATAAAGCCAGGTACTTATAATATAGTTGTAACCTATTTTGGATACAAAGACATCGTAGTAAAAGATATAAAAGTAGAGGCAGGACAAACTACCGCTCTTGGCAAAGTTGTTATGCAATCAGATATGGTCGAGAGTGTTGAAGCGACAGTGATTGGTACAAAAACTACTAATACAGAAGCTGCAGGAATTAAAGAGACAAAAGAAAATAAATCTGTAGTGAACGTAATTACTGCGGAGCAAATATCTAAATCACAAGATAGAGATGTGGCTCAAGTAATGCAAAGAGTTCCTGGTGTTACGATAGTTGACAACAGGTTTGTGTTAATTCGTGGGCTGAGTGAACGTTATAATGTCGTAATGATAAATGACATCATAGCCCCTAATACCGAAGTAGAAAGAAGATCTTTTTCTTTTGATTTAATACCAAGTCAGATGTTAGATAGGGTTACGGTATATAAATCCGGAGCAGCTGATCTTCCAGGAGATTTTTCGGCAGGAGTGGTTAAAGTATATACTAAAGGTATTCCTGATAAAAACTATTTTAATGTATCCTTGACGGGAGGTTTCAGAGATGGAACTACTTTTAAAGATCATAATAGCAATTTTAATGGCAAATCGGAATTTTTGGGATTTGGAGATAAATCGCGAAACTTGCCAGAGAACTTTCCAACAAATACATACTTAAACAGTAACACAGTTACTGATGCACAAAAACAAAAGGCTGCACTTATGTTGCCAAATAGATTTGGTTACACTACAAAATCGGCTCTGCCAGATTTAAGATTGAATATTGATCTTGGAAGAAGATTTACAGTTGGTAATGTAAAAATAGGAAATGTAACGTCTTTGAATTATTCGAATGTCTACCAAAGACAATTGATTCAACGTTATGACTATCTTGCTTACGACTCTGCTGCTGGAAAAAGCGATTTAAGGACAAGATTTGATGATCAGAGAACAGCCAATACCATTAGGTTAGGTGTGATACATAATTGGAGTTTTATTTTGAATACAAGAAATAAAATAGAATTCAAAAATTTCTTTAATCAACAAGGGGAAAATGAAGCGGTGGTTAGAAATGGTATTGATTATGGAAGGTCCGCTACCGATTCAATAAGAGCTTATTCTTACCGATATACTTCTAGAAGTTTATTCTCCTCTCAATTAGGTGCTAAGCATGATTTTAACCAAGAGAGAACAAGTTTTTCTTGGACAATCGGATATTCTTATATACATAGAAATGTTCCAGATTGGATAAGGTTTAGAACATATAAAAGCAATGGTTCTACAGATCCTTATAAAGATATTGCACCTTCGTCCGCTACCTTATTTGATAACGCTCGTTTTAATTCTGATTTAAAAGAATCTGTAATCACGGCGAGAGGAGACTTTGAGCATAAGTTCACCGAAGATGCTGATTCAATTGGTGTATCTATGAAACTAGGATATTATTTAGAAACCAGATCTAGAGAGTTTGCAGCAAGATGGATGTCTTTGAAACCTTTAAATAATAATGCAGTAACGGAAGACAGTGTATTGACATTACCTATAGATCAACTATTCTCTCCAGCAGTAATAGGGTCGGCAAATGGTTTTAAAATAGAAGAAGGAACAAATGCTTCTGATAAATATTCTGCATCCAATCAGTTATATGCTGGTTATGCCTCTATAGCAATCCCTTTAAAAAGATTTAACATACAAACTGGAATCAGAGTAGAAGGATATCACCAAGTGCTTACAAGCGCGGACGCTTCCCGTAAAATAAAAATTGATACGTTTATAGTATCTCCTCTTCCCTTTTTAAATACAAGTTATAACATAACAAAAAAATCGTTAGTTAGATTTGGATATGGAAAAACTGTAAATAGACCAGAGTTTAGAGAGTTAGCTCCATTCTTATTTTATGATTTTGATTTAAATACAAATTTTGTAGGAAATGATAGTCTTAGAATATGTAATATTCACAATCTTGATTTACGATGGGAGCTTTACCCAAGTTCCAATGAAATGATTTCTTTGGGTGTGTTCTACAAGAGATTTAATAACCCAATAGAAATTACAAGTTTTGGATCATCTCCAAGACAATTTACTTATCGAAATGCAAAATATGCTGACAATATTGGTTTAGAACTTGAAATTAGAAAATCATTTGAGAGTTTATCTAATATTAAATTCATAAAAAATTTATCATTTTTATTTAATGGATCTCTTATAAATAGTAAAGTAAATTTAGGATTAACCAAGAATACGGAGGCAAATACTAGAGCGTTACAAGGGCAATCTCCCTATGTGATCAATACTGGGTTGTATTATTTTAACGAAGAGAATGGCTTGTCAATAAGTGCTTTGTATAACATATTTGGGAAAAGAATATTTATAGTGGGAGATAGCCAAGGTAATGCTAATATTTACGAAATGCCTCGTCATTCGCTTGATTTAACACTTCAGAAAAAATTATCAAAACATTGGGAAGGAAGAATTGGCGTGCAAGACTTATTGAATTACCAAACGCGCTATGTTCAGGATACGAATAGTGATGGTAAAATTACAGGAATAGACGAACCTTTCACACTTACAAAACGAGGTACGTACTTTAATCTAGGCGTGCAATACAGATTCTAAAAAAACACTACTACTAAAATGGTTAGATACTACTTGTAACAGTAGTATCTAACCATTTTTTGTTTTGGAATATTTGATGTATCCATAATCCTCAAATAACAATTAGGTAATATTTGAGGTATAGATTTGTATTGAAAAAATTGGTACACCAAAAACACCTAAAAGACTATGAAAAATTTCACTTTATTATTACTAGTTGTTGCAGCAACTATGTTTACTGCCTGCAAAAAAACCTACAATTGTACTGCTACTGATTCAACTGGAGCTACTGTTGTGCTTCAGTGCGAAAACTGTTCTTCTAAAGATGTTGACGATTACAAACAATCAATTTTGGATAAAGGATATACTTCTGCTGATTGCGAGAAAAAATAATTATAATTTAAAAAACTGGTAATACCACCATAACAATTTAGTAATACTCAATCTATAATTTTGTTAAAATAATAAAAACTATGAAAAAGATAAATGTACTTATATTAATGGTTCTCGTTGTAGGAGCTTTCTCTTGCAAAAAGAAAACAACAGAAGAAGTTCCAGAACCTACTACTCCTGGTGGATCTGGCAAACCAGTAGTTGAACTTTCTGGTAGCTTAACAACAATGACCCTTGACGCAGCTAATAATTATTTGTTGAAAGGTCAAGTGTTTGTTCAATCAGGTAGCACACTTACAATTCCAGCTGGTACAACTATCATGGGTGACAAGGTTAGTAAAGCGGCTCTTATCATAAATGTAGGTGGTAAAATTATGGCAAACGGAACTGCTTGTAATCCTATCGTATTTACTTCTGCTCAAGCAAAAGGATCAAGAGACGAAGGTGACTGGGCTGGTGTTCTTATATTAGGAGATGCTACTACTAACCAATCTTCTCCGCCACCTATAGAAGGTATTTCTCCAGCTGTAACTTATGGTGGTACTGACAATACAGACAACTCAGGTTCTATGACGTATTGCAGAATTGAATTTGCTGGTATTGCACTTTCTCCAAACAATGAGACAAACAGTCTTACATTAGGTGGTGTAGGTAGTGGTACTACATTAGATTATATTCAAACTTCATACGGTGGTGACGATGCTTTTGAATTTTTCGGTGGTACTGTAAACGCAACTCACTTGGTATCTCTTGCTACTTGGGATGATGACTTTGATACTGATTTTGGATATTCTGGTAACGTTCAGTTTGCTGTTTCAATCAGAGATCCATTTCAAGCAGATCAATCTGGTTCATGTGCTTTTGAATCTGACAACGATGGAGGAGGCCTAGTTGGTCCAACACCTTTAACGTCTGCTTCTTTCTCAAACGTAACAGTTTTGGGTCCTATCTTTGACTCAACAAAAGCTATCTCTGGTAGCTATACAAGAGCTGCTCACCTTAGAAGAAATACTAATCTTAGTATTTACAATAGCGTGTTAGTAGGTTTTCCAACTAGTATCTTTGTTGAAGGAACTGCTGCTCAAGGTCACTATGGCTCTTCAGCTTATTTGAAAGGTAACATGATTATCAACCTTGCAAAATATGATAAAACAAAAACTACTGCTAACTACGGTGATGCAACTGCTACTGGCGCTATCTGGACTGCAGGACCAAATGATGCTCCAGTTGTAGTTAATAGTACTACTCAGTTTGGAGCAGCTCTTGTAGCAGCTGGTCTTACTACTTCTATGCAAATTGGATACAACACTGCTTATCCTTCTAATCCAAGCTTCGCAGTAGCTTCTGGAACTTTAACAGCTGGTTTCGCAGCAGTTCCATCAGCATTGACAACAGTAACTTACAGAGGCGCATTCGATGCTACTGACTGGACTGATTGTTGGGGTGAATTTGATCCAAAAAACAAAACTTATTAATTTTTAATTCTTCAAAAAATACCATCTAAATCTAGATGGTATTTTTTTGAAATTTAATGTTATGTAATTGTTAAACATATTTCTTTATAGTTATGAAAGTTTTAGTAAAAGGAATTTTAAGTATAGTAGCTGCCTTAACACTATTGGGCTGCAGAGAGAAAGAAGAATATAATGTAGGAAATTATTATTCAGAGGCAGAACTCAAAATAAATTTGTCTAAGATAATACCCTACATAGCCAAGTTAGAAAACGGTGTGAATTACGATAATCGATTCGATTCTTCAAAAAAAGATTATTTTGAAGAACAACAAAAGACTTTCAAATTTAGTATCGAGCAATATAAAATTACAGCAGATAGCAATCACTATTTTTTAATTTGGAAAGTAGCGCCAAGTCTGTACAAGAAAAAAATTGCGATTGGCGGTAGATATAAAAAAGATAGCAGCGGCAAAATTTATGCTTTTGAAGAGATCTTTAATACTGCTAAAATGCCAGAAGAGGAATTGAAAGAAAAAAGTTTTCCTTTGTTTGATTTTATGGTAAAAAATGGAAATGTAAATAAATTTTTAGGTGATTATTTATTGATAGAATTTCCAGATGATCGTTGCACTTATGATAAAGAAAATAGTAGGTGGGTTTTTGTAGATACAATTAAAAGAGATACTGTTACTAATAAGTAATAGTTAAGTGAATGTCATGAATTAATAAACTCATAACATTCACTTAATTATTTAACAATATGGTTGCGGTATATTTGATAGTGATTAGGAGAATGTTACTAGGCAATGAATAAGAAGAACAAAGTATTATTAGTAGATGACGAACAGGATATATTGGATATGCTTCAATATATTATGGAGAAAGAAGGGTATGAAGTAAAAATTGCCAACAATGGTCCAGAAGCTTTGAGAATTGCTCAAGAGTTTCAACCAAGGTTGATTTTACTTGATATCATGATGCCACAAATGGATGGAATCGAAACATGTAGAAATCTTAGGGAAATAGAAGAGCTTAAAGAAACAGTGATTGTATTTCTTACTGCACGCTCAGAAGAGTATTCAGAGATTGCAGCTTTTGATGCTGGTGCAAATGATTATATAGTAAAACCTATTAAACCTAGAGCACTTGTAAGTAGGATTTCTTCCTATTTCAGAAAAGAAGCTAGTAGTAAAAAAAATTCAGCAATAGCAATCAACGATCTTGTTATAGACAAACAAAGCTATACTGTTACAGTGTCAGACAAAAAAGTTACTCTAGCGAAGAAAGAATTCGAGTTACTTTATTTTTTATGTCAGCACCCAAATAAAATATTTAACAGAGACGATATTTTAAAACGAGTGTGGGGTACAGATGTGTATGTTGTTTCGCGTACCGTAGACGTGCATATCCGTAAAATCCGTGAAAAGGTAGGAGAGCACTATATTAGTACTGTAAAAGGAATTGGGTATAAATTTGATACGGGAGAGTAGTATAAAGTTTGAAGTTTAAGATTTAAAATAATTGCTATTTGGTGTTTTAAACCTTAAACCTTACACTTTAAACTCTAAACCTTAATACTCTATTCTTTCATCCAACTCGCATACATCACATAATTATTTGCAATACGCATGTTTAAATCTGCAAATTTTTCGGGGCTTACTTCTTTTACTTTTTTTGCGGGCACTCCTGCATAGATACTTCCTGATTCCACTCTTGTGCCTTCCAATACTACTGCGCCAGCAGCCACAATAGAATTTTTTTCTATATAGGCATTGTCCATAACTATGGCACCCATACCTATCAATACATTTTCTTCAATCGTGCAACCATGCACAATTGCTCTATGGCCTATAGAAACATTGTCGCCAATAATGGTAGGGCATTTTTGATAGGTGCAATGAATGATAGCGCCGTCTTGTATGTTTACTTTGTTTCCACAATGAATATAATGTACATCTCCACGTACTACAGCTCCAAACCAAACGGTGCAATCATCGCCCATCACGACTTCTCCTATTACTGTTGCGTTTTCAGCCAAATAAATATTTTTTCCAAACTTAGGAGATATTCCTTTTACTGATTTTAGTAGTGCCATACAAATTTAGTTATGAGTATTTAGTTTTAAGAATGAAATTATATAACATAAAACTTATTACTATTACTTTTTTTATTTTCCTTCGTCAAGTGATAAATGATCTATGTTCAGAAGTTTTACTTCAGCTACAGCATTTCCTGCTATGCCTTTAATAGAGCCGTACATACCACTCATATTCATGAGTACTTTATCTAATTGTTTGTCGCGCTCTGACCAAATTCTTTCCATCGCTATTTTTTCTTTTGCTAACGAATTTTTCATCGAAGAAAAACCTTCTACAATTGCTTCAATGTGTTGTTTGAATTCATTTCCTGTAAGAAAATCATAAAGCATTTGCATTTTATCCCCTCTGTTTTCCTGTGAGGATTTAATATCGTATATTCTAATAAGACTTTCGCGAAGCACCGCGGCTACACCTTTGAATTCTCCAAATGTACAGATCCATATTCCATCTTTCTGACCAAAACGATCCATGTCTTTAGGCATAGCCTCTGTAACAATCACTGCTATGTCCGCTTTTTGTCCGCGTAGATCTGTCTTTAGTTTGTCAATCCAGTCGTTGCTGAAATTTTTTGTGCGTTTACTCTCATAGAGTATTGTTCCACACTCTTTGCCTGTAGAGTTTCTAACCGTATGAATTACATCTGCACCTTTAATGCCTTTTCCAACTTCTCCAATTACATCGAAAGGAAAGATCGAACGCAACAATTCTTCCAATGCAAGCTCCTGTACCTCTCCTTGAGTCTGCATAGAGCCTTGTTCAATACGTTTCTGCATGTCGGCTACTTGTTTGTTAAGTTGTTCTACAAGCATGTCTTTTTCTTTCAGTTTAAATTGGCTTTCTTCTTCTGCTTTTCTTCTTGCTGCGTCTTCAATTGTTTTTTGACCTTCTAAAAGTTTTTTCTGCATTTCAATTTCCATTTCTGCTTTTTGCTCTTCCATCTGTTGAGCTTTTCGCATCAATTCTACTTCTTTATTTTTAAGGTCAAAATTTTCTTTCTTTTTTTTATCTATCTCTTCTTGAAAATCTTTGAGTTGTATTTCAAAATCTTCACGTACTTTATTTTTTAATTTTTCCTCTGATAGTTTTTTTTCAAGTTCTAATTCTTTTTTAAACAGAGTTTCTTTTTCGTCCGCTTCTTTCTGTAATTTAACTTGTAGGCCTTTGAATTTTTGATTGTATTCACTTCTAAGTTTATCTTCCACCTCTTGCGCAAGAGCTTGCTCAGCATTGAAACTATGGCCACATTTTGGGCAGGTTATTTTAGTTAAAGGCTCCATGTTTATAGATTATAGTCAAATATAGTAAAAATCATCCTATTGAGTAAGTGTTACCCCCATTTTAAAAAGCCTAAAGCAGTCTAAAAAGCTAAAATGTAATTAAAAAAAATCTTTTTAATACGTCATTCAGGAGAAAGATTAATTTGAAAATAATTATAATCTTATTTTTTCAGAGAACGATGTTATGCACTCTAATAAGCTTCCTTCTGAATGACGCTATTTTTCTGTGTAGGTTTATTTCAACCCTCCAATCATCTCTTCTGGTTTAACCCAAAGGTCAAATTGTTCATTGGTTACATGTCCTAATTTTATTGCTGCCTCGCGAAGTGTTAAATTTTCTTTGTGTGCTTTTTTTGCAATTTCTGCAGCTTTGTAATATCCTATATGAGGATTTAAAGCGGTAACAAGCATCAAAGAGTTTTCTAGATTTGTTTTTATATCCGCAAGATTTGGTTCGATTCCTTGTGCGCATTTTAAGTCAAATGATACACAAGCATCTCCAATAAGTCTTGCAGAGAGTAAGAAGTTAAAGATCATTACAGGCTTGAAAACATTTAACTCAAAATGTCCGTTCATGCCTCCAATATTAATGGCTACATCATTTCCCATTACTTGCGCACATACCATTGTCATGGCTTCTGGTTGTGTAGGATTTACTTTTCCAGGCATAATAGAAGAGCCAGGTTCGTTGTCAGGAATAATTATTTCTCCAATGCCACAGCGAGGACCAGAAGATAACATACGAACATCGTTCGCTATTTTCATCAAACTTACCGCTACAGTTTTTATAGCCCCGTGAGATTCCACAATAGCGTCGTGTGCGGCCAGTGCTTCAAATTTATTTTCAGCAGTTATGAAAGGCAGGCCTGAAAGTTCTGCGATTTTTGCAGCTACTTTTTCAGAATATCCTTTTGGAGTATTGATTCCTGTACCCACTGCTGTGCCACCTAGTGCAAGTTCAGAAAGGTGTGCAAGGGTATTGTTGATTGCTTTTACACCGTGTTTTAGTTGTGATACATAGCCAGAAAATTCTTGGCCTAAACTAAGTGGTGTTGCATCCATAAAGTGCGTACGTCCTATCTTAACAATGCCCATGAATGATTCAGATTTTTTCTGCAACGTTCCCTGTAATTGTGTTATGCCTGGCAATGTTACATCGACAAGTATTTTGTAGGCAGCAATGTGCATTGCTGTAGGGAAAGTATCGTTTGAACTTTGTGATTTGTTTACATCGTCGTTTGGATTCAGAAATTTTTCTTCATCCGTAAGTTTTCCACCTCTTAGTACTTGTCCACGATTGGCGATTACTTCATTTAGATTCATGTTGGATTGAGTTCCAGAACCGGTTTGCCAAACAACTAATGGAAATTGGTCGTCAAGTTTTCCAGCTAGAATTTCATCGCACACAAGTCCGATCAAGTCCGATTTTTCTTTAGGAAGCACACCAAGTTCAGTATTGGTAATAGCAGCAGCTTTTTTTAAGATAGCAAAAGCTCTGATTATTTCGATGGGCATGCGTGTTGGAAGACCGCCTATTTTAAAGTTGTCTATAGAACGTTGGGTCTGTGCGCCCCAATAAGCATCTACCGGAACGTTTACCGGGCCCATGGTGTCTTTTTCTACTCTGAAACTCATCTTGATAACTATTAAATTATAAATTAGTTGATTTTTTTAATTCAGAACATACCTGATTTATAAGGAGATGATTGAATCTATATAAAACAAACCTACATCAAAAATATAAATTACACAATGTGAAAGGCAGGTTTTTTTTTGTAAATTAAACCTTTGATTTATTAACATTAACTGAATTTTGGAAAAGAAAAATAGCTTTGAGGTATATATTAGTCTGCTTAAGATACTCTTGAGTAATGCGGTAGTGGTCTACGGAGTAGTTTATTTAAGTTGGAATTTTTTCATGGTAATTTATTCTTATTGGTTTGGGGAGCTTATATCTTCGATAGTTGATAAAGTTCGATACACTACCTTGAAGAATAGAGATCAACTTCCTAAAGTAGATGCTAAACAAGCTGATGGCAGATTCTTTTTTCTTTTTTTGTATTGGATTTTTATAGTAATAATAGTTGGTTTTATTGTCGCTCCCAGTAAGACCTATGGTGAAAATATACTAGTGATATTTTTTATGAATAAATTTTTTAATTTAAATCTCTTATTTGTTTTGTTGGGTGAATTGGCTTTGTATTTTAATACCTTTTTTGTTTCGAAAAATTATGAAGCTTCTGAAATTGTTGTACAAAATAGTATGATGAATAAAAGAACGCTTATTATGCATATCTCCATTATATTCGGAACCTTTGCGTGGTTTGCAACAAATACAGATAAATTTTTCTTTCATATTGATGTGGGGGAATATGGTCCTTATGGTTTTATGATTGTCTTTATTGTTATAAGGGTTATAGGAGATATGCTAGGTTTGTATACCGCTACTGCTAAAAAGAGCTAAAGGATAAAATGTATTTAGCCTATAATTTTAAAAATCACTATCTTTAAAAAAATAATTTATTGTTCAAATGGCCAAAGTTAAATCTGCCTATTTTTGTCAAAGTTGCGGTGCCCAGTCTCCTAAGTGGGTAGGTAAATGTCCTGCATGTTCTGAATGGAATACATTTGTAGAAGAGATTGTTCAGAAAGAGGAAAAAGTGAGCTGGCAGGGCTCTACGTCACAAAAAATTTCATTTAAACCAAAGTCGATAAAAGATATTTCTTACAATGAAGAAGATCGAATAGAGACGGAAGACAAAGAACTAAATCGCGTTCTTGGAGGAGGGATTGTTCCGGGTTCTCTTGTTTTGATAGGTGGTGAGCCGGGGATTGGGAAATCTACGTTGATGTTGCAAATCGCATTGGGATTAGTGAATCATAAAGTATTGTATATTTCTGGAGAAGAAAGCGAGCAACAAATAAAAATGCGTGCTGAACGGATTGGAATCAAAGGAGATAATTGCTTTATTTTAACTGAAACGTCTACACAAAATATTTTCAAGCAGATCGAAGTCCTTCAACCAGAAATTGTAATTGTAGATTCTATACAAACCATGAATTCTTCTTTTATAGAGTCTGCTGCAGGAAGCATTTCACAAGTTCGAGAGTCGACAGCAGAGCTTATGCGGTATGCTAAAGAAAGCGGTACGCCTGTTTTTTTAATTGGCCATATTACAAAAGAAGGTACACTTGCTGGTCCCAAAGTATTAGAACACATGGTGGATACTGTATTGCAGTTTGAAGGCGATCAGCATTTAGCCTATAGAATACTTCGTACTACTAAAAATAGATTTGGTTCAACATCAGAACTTGGCATTTATGAAATGCAGGGTTCAGGGCTTCGGGAAGTGAGCAATCCTTCAGAGATTCTCATCTCTCAACGCGATGAAAACTTAAGCGGAGTTACTATAGGTGCTACTATGGAGGGCAATAGACCGTTGTTGATTGAAATTCAATCGTTGGTGAGTGTAGCTACTTATGGAACTCCTCAAAGAAGTTGTACTGGCTTTGATTCAAAAAGGCTAAATATGCTTTTGGCGGTATTAGAAAAACGCGGTGGCTTTCGGCTTGGTGCACAAGATGTCTTCTTGAATATAGCTGGTGGAATTCGTGTAGAAGACCCCGCAATTGATTTGGCGGTTTGTGCTTCTCTGGTTTCTTCCTACGAAGAAAAATATATTCCTAATCACGTATGTTTTGCAGCGGAAGTAGGTCTGGGTGGAGAGGTAAGAGCTGTAAATAGAGTGGAACAACGGATTTCAGAAGCAGAGAAATTAGGCTTCAAAGAAATTTATATTTCAAAATACAATCAAAAAGGGTTAGATCTTTCACGTTTTAAAATGAAGATTCATTTTGTGGCGAAGTTAGATGATGTATTTGCAGGAATATTGAATTAAGTTAGTTATAGGTAGGGAAATGAATTATACCCGAATAGGAATAGCTATATTTGTTAAATGCCAAATTATACATAAACGGCAGAAAAATTAAAAGTATGCAGATTTTTCGCAGTGATATTTCTAATCAAGAGTTTTCAATATTGGATAAGGTTTCTGGTAATTCTATTCGGAAAGAAGTTTTTCAGTTTATTCAAAAGGATAAACCAGCGTTTTCCAAAGAATCTTTTTTGTCTATAACCGAGCTTAATTATTATCGAGAGAAGTATATTTCAGGTTATTTGGTAAAAGAAATTGGTGAACTTTCTGATCTTGAAAAATTAGTATTGACTTCGTTGGAAGACCAAACGTTATTGGCCGATAAGCTTGAGGGAGAAGAACTGCAAGGGTTGACTTCTGGGCAAAAGCTTGCCGATAAAGTCGCTACATTTGGCGGGAGTTGGAAGTTTATTTCTTCTTTTGGTTTTTTTATTTTTTTGTGGATTCTTTTTAATATTATTTGGCTTTCCAATAGAGGTTTTGATCCGTATCCATTTATTCTTTTAAATCTTATACTGTCTTGTTTAGCATCTATCCAAGCTCCAATAATTATGATGAGTCAGAATAGGCAAGAGGAAAAAGATAGAGAGCGTGCAAAAAAAGACTACATGATAAATTTGAAATCTGAGTTAGAGATTAGAATGCTTCATGAAAAAATCGACCATTTAATTATGCATCAGCAACAAGAATTATTAGAGATACAGAAAGTCCAAATTGAGATGATGAACGATATTTTAAAGAAGGTAGAGCAGCGATAGAGTGAGAAGTCTATTGCAAAAGCCAACGCTCCATATTTCCCTTTTCAAGTATATTAGCATTCGGGTTTGGTGTGATTGTATAGTCTGTAAAATAATTTTCCGTTCTATCTTTAACTAAACTTACGGATAACATTTGCCCCCATCTTTTTACGGTAAGTAGTAATTCATTTTCTAAAGAAATAAAATTATTTATATCCCCTGAAATGGAATGGCCATTTATAGTAAGGATTTCATCGTCTTTGCTTAGCGCTTTCTCAGCGGGAGATTGCTGTGCAATGGCTTCTATAAGTAGCTTGTTGTTTCGTACACTACAACGAAATCCATACGCTCTCTCAAGTGTACTTTCAGAATATTTTTCTTGTAGCAGACAACCAACGGTTTTTAGTGCTTTAACTAATCTTATTTTCATATCGGTATGGCCTGAAATACATTCTTCAAAAAAATCTTTCATTTCACTACCTGTGATTTTTTCTGTTGCTGATACAATGTCTTGATGTAAATAGCCTTTTTCTTTTTTGCCAAATTCGTTCCATAGCAGACGCATAAGATCGTCTAGTGATTTATCATGTTTTGTTTTTTCGCGTATTTCAAGATCAAGTAGTAAGGCAACTATAGAACCTTTTGCATAGATAGAAACTTTTCTATCGGGTATCCCTGCTACATAGCCATCTACCCACAGATCTTGAGACGATTCGGCAAGAGAGAGATTGTAATTGCCGAAATGCCCGAAGTGTTTTTTGAAAGTTGTATTTAGTTCCGAGAAATATTCTTCTTTTGAAATTACACCTGATCGAACTAAAAAGAGGTCACCGTAATAGGTGGTAAAGCCTTCAGCCACGTAACCAGTAGTGAAATAATTTTCTTTTGTGAAATCATAAGGCATCATTTCAGCAGGTCTTATTTTAATAATATTCCAAGCGTGAAATAATTCATGGGAGCTTATTCCTATTAGATCTTCATAGCCATTTTCAGCTACAAATTCTGCAGGCCCTAATGTAATAACGGTTGAGTTGCGGTGTTCAACACCGTGGTAATGTCGGTAGGGAAGAAACTGAAAAAGGTAATGATATTCTTTTTCAGGAAAATCACCCATCGTGTCTATTTGTAATGCTGTAAATTTTTTAAAATCGTTTATGATTTTGTCAGGGTCAAGCAAGTTTTCTCCCTGAATCCAAATATGAAAGGGCGTATTTCTACAGTCAAATTCTAAATGAGAAAGCGAAGCACTTGCTATCATAGGGCTGTCGGCGAGTTGGTAGAAATTTTTTGCAGAAAGAAGATGTTCTTTTTTAGGAAGTCCACAAGCTACTATATAATCGTCAGGCAAGGAAAGCTGAACAGTGCAGGCTTCATTAATTCTTTCGGGGAGGTACATTAGGCAACAAATGAAATTCAGGTAAAGTTGTTCTTCATCCAACCAACAGCCACCCGCGTCCATTTGATAAGCGTAGTATTTGTATTGAAATTTTATTTCTTGATTCTGTTGATTTTCTATTTTCCATCGGTTGCGGGAAATTTTTGAGTACGATAAAGGTTGGCCGTTTGCACCTAACGCTTTTACTTGTTTTATGTTTGCAGCATAGTTTTGTAACTCATAACGACCAGGTCTCCATGCGGGCAGTTGTAATTCTATAAAAGAATCTTTAATGTTTGAAATAGAAATTTCAATGTCAATTAAATGTGTTAGGGGGTTTTTATAAGAAATGCTGTAACGAATCATAAAATGCAAAATATAACATTCAAGTTGCCAATATCGTGAAATTTAATCATTTTAGCCTATATAAGTATTTTGTTAAAGACTTGAAAGTCAATAACACAGTATTAATTACTATTTAGTTTTGGTATTTATTAAAAGGTTTTCTATATTTGCAACCCTGTTAATAAGTAAGGGGCTTATTCTTCATTTTGAATTAGTCATTTACAAGAGTTCTCAGAAAGAAATTAGTTAGAAAAATATAAAATAATAAAGCGATGAAAAGGACCTTTCAACCTTCCAATAAAAAAAGAAGAAACAAACACGGTTTCAGAGAAAGAATGTCTACTGCTAACGGAAGAAGAGTTATCACAGCAAGAAGAAGAAGAGGAAGAAAACAACTTACTGTTTCTGACGCTATCGCTAAAAAATAATAGCCATAATCAAAAATTGTGTTGAGCAGGAGAACGTCCCATACGTTCTCCTGCTTTTTCTTTTTGTCGATTTTACCAAACCTGTTGTAAAATCATTTTCCCTCTGCTGTTGATAGAAGTTCCTAAGATTGAGTAGGTGTAAATGCCATTTGAAAGATTGGGTGCATAATATAAATTTTGGCTTGTGCCTTTAAGAATTTTTTCTTTTGCTACGACTTGTCCTGTGGCGTTATATAAATTCCATTCTGTATCTGTTTCAATTGGTTTTGAAAATTGAATATAAATTATCTTATCTCCTGGGTCAAAATTAATTGTTGCACTAGTGATATCTAATGCTTCAATTTGTAGAATAGGGAAACTTGTTCGGTGACCGTCAATGTCTACTTGTATAAGTTTATAGTATGTATAGCCTTTGTTTTCTGCTGTATAGTCGTGGTAAGTATAGTTCTTTTGAGTGAGTGCTCCAGTTTGTGCATTTAGATAGGATATTACTGAAAAATTTATTCCATCGTAACTTCTGCCAAGTTCAAAACCGCTGTTATCTGATTCGTCAGCCGTTACCCATTTTAATAAATTATGGTTGGGTTCGATTCTTTTTCCTGTAAAAGAAAGTAATGAAACAGGCAATGCACAACTGCCTGCTGTTAATGCTGTCATTGGTCCTACTACACCTGCGGGGTATTGAATACAATAGTTTGCCGCCACCGTTGAATAACCCATTTTAGCAACGCCGCCCGCAATGTCTGAGGAGGCACTTAAAACCCTAACATCTGCCCCATTAAATAAAGAATAATGCATTACATTGCCTGATGCTATAATATGACCTAGGCCATGAGCATGGCCCAGTTCGTGCAATGCTACCGATTCGAAATCATAGGTGCTACCAAATGCAATGGATGCTGTAGGCCCATAATTCCAAGTGAAGCCCACGGAGGGAGGGTCTTGGAATTGAATATCGATTTCTGTGGTTCTCCAAACTGTATTTTGCATTTGACAGCCACCATTACTAGCAGCCCCAAATCGCGAAGTTGCTCGGCCAAGAACACCTGCTGGTAGAAGTGGATCAAAAGATACTACATTTGTGCCATCGTTAGCCGCTACAGAAATCGCAGTTGTGGTTGGACTGATGCTAAAATTGACAAATGTATTGCAGCGCCATGTTTGCAGCGCTCTCTCAAAAGCAGCAACCGCTGCTGTATTAGCCGCAAAAGTTGTATTGTATTGAAGAGCATATCCTCCAGACCCATCTTTGTTGACCAGAAAAGCACGTTGACGTGTAGTGCTTGCGAAACCAGCAAAGTTATTATTTAATTCAACATGTGAATAGGTTACAGTATAAGGAGAGGTAAAAGTGCCATTTACTCGAACCGTTCCTGTACCTGCTCCTTGTGGAACTTTTAATACAATTTGAGCATCTGCCCATGAAATAATATCGGATGCGTTAGTAAAAGGTACGAACGTTGCTCCCCCATCATCTGCATTGCTAAACTCAACGGTGCCAGGAGCCGCTCCAAAACCACTGCCTGAAATTGTAAGCTGGTCCGAAACATTGATGGTGCCTGCAATTCCTGGATTAGGGCTTACTCCTGAAATGGCTGCAATTTTTGCGATGCCAGGTTTTGTTTTTGAATTAGAAGGGAAGGAATGGATTCTAGGTACGTATCTTTTTCCTTCAGGAGTTATAGCGATCAGTCCAGAAACACGGTTAATTTTTTTAAATAAACCAGCTTCAGATAGTGGCGATTCACTTAAAAGATCATAATAAAGACCATCTTGGTAGGTAAATTTGCCTTGAGAGCAACCGTATGTTTCCATTTGCGGAATCCCAGGGTAGCTTAGTCGGTAAAATTTATTATCAATTTTTGTATTGTCGCCCATGAGCAAAAGCACTATTTCATGACTCATGTCTAACTCTAAAGCGGGATGAACGATTTCTGCTCTGTCTCCAACAATACCACCTTCGGAAATAACGATGATATATTTGTGTGTTGAAGGACCTTTTAAATAGGCATTTACTTGCACTAAATTGGAGGTAAATATTTTATTATTGACCGATATATAGGAGGAGATATGGATAACTTTGCCTTGGATTATTGTGGAAGCATTTACTACTCTTTTATTTAGGCTTAAAGGAGCCATCATGCATTGAGCGTAGTTTGTAATTGGAAGTGTAAAGGATAGGATTGAAAAAGTAATTAGGAATAGCACACGCATAATTATGTATTTTTTTAAAGGTATTTTAAATTAAAAATAATTGTATAAATTGATTCAGAATAAAGGGTGTTAATATCGTTTAAATGAATTGTGATCGTACATACGAAATAGGGGTTAGAAAGTTGAATTACACTAGAGACGAACGGCTAAAAAGCAAAAAAAGCATTGACTTGCTTTTTGCAAAAGGAAAAGGGATTTCATCTAATCCTATTCGTCTTATTTATTATTCTGAGGAAATCGAACGATTTTTGCCACAGGTGTTATTTTCCGTTTCAAAAAGAAATTTCAAAAAGGCTGTAGATAGAAATCGGATTAAGAGGCAAATGAGGGAGATTTACCGTTTAAATAGAGATCGGTATTTTTTGCCAGAAGGTAAAAACTCCTTTTTATTAGCCTTTATTTATACCGCCAAAGAAAAAATCTCATATAATATATTAGAAAAAAAACTAAATTTAGCTTTAGAACGTTTAAAAGTTGTCAGCAATCAGATATAGGTGTTTTTTGATTGTTGGTAGTATATTGATAGCAAAATTCTTTTTATGAAAAAATATAAACTATTTATTTTCAGCGCCTTGTTGGTACTTTCCACCATGAGCCTTTATTCTTTTACACATACGGATAAATATTTCGAGATCGCGAAGAACTTGGATATTTTTGCCACGTTGTTTAAGGAAGTAAATACTTATTATGTAGACGAAGTGAATCCTAATAAATTTATGAAAGATGGTATTGATGCCATGCTGGAAAATTTGGATCCTTATACCAACTATATCCCTGAAGATGAAATTGAAGACTATCGTACCCACATGACGGGTCAGTACGGTGGAATCGGTGCTGTAATTGGCAATCGTAACGATCGTGCAATTATTTTAATGCCTTATGAAGGGTTTCCTGCTCACAAAGGTGGGCTAATGATTGGAGATGAAATCGTTCAAGTAGATGGTGTAGAATCAAAAGGTAAAAACACTACAGATATAAGTAAATTGTTAAAAGGTCAGGCGGGCACGCAAGTGAAAATTACCGTTAAACGTTATGGAGTACCAGAGAAATTTGACTTATTGCTTACTAGAGAAAAAATTAAAATTGAGAACATACCTTATTATGGTATGATCAACGATAAAACGGGCTATATCAAGCTTTCGGAGTTTACAAACAACGCGTCTAAAGATGTAAAGAATGCCTTAGAAGCGTTGAAAGTTAAAGGTGCTAAAAGTATAGTATTCGATCTTAGAGATAATCCAGGTGGATTACTTAACGAGGCTATAAATATTTCCAATATTTTCATCCAAAAAGATAAGCCAATTGTAAGTACAAAAGGAAAAACTTCTGAGTGGAATAAAATATATTATGCCACTAGTAGCCCTGCAGATGTAGATATTCCGATTGTAATGCTTACAAGTAGTAGGAGTGCTTCTGCTTCGGAGATTGTGTCAGGAGTTATACAAGATTATGATAGAGGGGTTATTGTTGGGCAACGTTCTTATGGAAAAGGTTTAGTTCAGGCTACTCGTCCGCTTTCTTATAACTCACAATTAAAAATTACTACTGCGAAATATTATACACCAAGCGGTAGGTGTATTCAAGCAATTGATTATACACATAGAAATGAAGATGGAAGTGCAGGTAAAATTCCCGATTCATTACGTACAGCCTTTAAAACAAAAAATGGCAGAGTGGTTTATGACGGTGGTGGAATCACCCCGGATGTTGCAGTTGAGAAGAAAATGATCACGCCAATTATCACAAGTCTTTATGCGAAAAATTTAATTTTTGATTACGCTACATTATATGTATCTACTAACAAAACGATTAAGCCGGCGAAGGAATATGTGTTTACCGATGCTGATTATACTGCCTTTGTAAAGTGGCTTTCTGACAAAGAATACGATTATCAAACTAAGGTAGAAAGCACATTAGATGAGCTGGTAAAGACATCTAAAACAGAGAAATATTACGACGGAATTAAAGATCAAATCGAAGCCTTACGTAAACAAGTAAGTCACAATAAAGAAAATGATTTAAATACCTTTAAAGATGATATCAAAGAAATGTTAGAAGAAGAAATTATTTCTAGATATTATCTTCAAAAAGGAATAATTGAAGCATCTTTTGATGATGACGAAGATATTTTGGCGGCATTGAAAGTTTTAAATAATCCGACCGAATATTCAAAAATACTTTCAGGCAAATAGTCTGAAAGTATTTTTATAAAATGATCTCATTCTTCTTTTTGCTCATTGCAGGAATTCTTGGAGGATTCATGGCTGGCCTTGTTGGGATAGGGGGTGGTATCGTATACGTGTTTGTGATTCCGATCGCCTTAAGGTTTATGGGCGTTCCAGATGCTGAAATAGCACAATATACGATTGCGAATTCTATTTTTGCTATTTTTTTCGCTGCTACTTCTGCTAATTATACATTAATAAAAATGAATAATTTTTATTATCGACCAGTACTAATTATTGGATTGTTTTCTGTCGTAACCTCCTTGCTCACACTTCAGTTTGTAGTGAATACAGCTTGGTTTAATGTCAAAATATTTAATATTGTAGTGATATCGCTGCTCACTTATATGTTGATTTTTACTTTAATGAACGCCAGTAAGAAATTCAGGGTTCCGTTGAACAAAATAAAGATATGGCAGTTTGGTCTTATAGGACTAAGTAGTGGTGTAGTGGCTTCTGTTTCAGGGCTGGGTGGCGGCATCGTAATTATTCCTATGCTAAATTCTTTGTTTAAGGCAGATATTAAAAAAGCTAGTTCCGTTTCGTCTGGCGTTATTATGATTACATCATTAGTGATGACACTTTTTAGCATGAGTCAAACTACCCGTTTCCCATTTCAAAATTACAATTTAGGCTATATTGTATTTCCTGTAGGATTAGCATTGGTTGCTGGAGTTGTTTTTTCCTCTCCTTATGGAGTAAGAACCGCTGCTAAACTTAGTCCGAAAACAATTAGCTATATTTACGCTTTCTTTCTTGGGATTGTAATAGTTAAAAAAGTAATAGAATTAATTTTCGTATATAAATAATGCCTCTTTTATTAAGTATAGAAACTTCTACAAAAGTTTGTTCGGTAGCACTTCATAGAGACACCACTTTGTTGGCGTCCTCGGAGATTTTGATTGAGCGTTCGCATTCAAAATTCATTACAATTTTGATAGAAAATCTTTTTTTGCATTCAGGTGAAAAAATGGAAGAGCTAGATGCCGTAGCCGTGTCAAAGGGCCCAGGATCTTATACAGGTCTTAGAATTGGAGTGTCAACTGCAAAAGGGTTGTGTTATGCTTTGGAAAAACCTTTAATTGCAATTAGTACTTTAGAGTCTATGGCTTACGAGGTGAATCGATTTAATAAGACAGAAGCGTTGCTCTGTCCAATGATTGATGCTAGAAGAATGGAAGTTTATTGTGCTTTTTTTGACAATAAATTAAACTGCTTAGAGGAGGTTTCTGCAAAAATTATTGAAGAAAATTCGTTTAAAGCAATGCTTGATCAAAAAGCAGTTCTGTTTTTTGGTGACGGATCACAGAAATGTATAAAAATCATTGGCGATCATAAAAATGCTTTTTTTATTGATGATCTTTTCCCTTCTGCCATTAATATTGGAGCACTTGCTTTAAAAGCGTTTGAAGCTAAAAAATTTGAAGACCTTGCTTATTTTGAACCTTTCTATCTGAAAGATTTTGTAAGGTTCGGGTCATAAATAAAAACACTTTCTTTTAATGTAATTTTCTACGGACTCTGTTACTAGATATCGAATAGATTTACCTTCTTTTACAGTATTCCTTATGTATGTTGCAGAAATGTCAAGTAAAGGAGAAGGAATTAATTTTACCTTTGGGTGATTTGTAAGGTCGGATTTTTCTGTTTCTGGTCTTGGATATACATAGAGTTCATAGTATTCTAAAATTTTGTCGTAGTTTTTCCATTTTGTAAATGCGTTCAAATTGTCTTCTCCAATAATAAGTACAAATTGATGCTCAGGGTGTTTCTCTGAAAGATAGGTAAGTGTATCAATCGTATAGCTGGGGCGAGGCATAGAGAATTCAACATCTGTAACTTTTAATTTATAAGTGCCCTTTGTCAAATTACTCAGGTCTTCATTCGAAGAAATGATGCCACCTGTCCAGCTATATGTAAATCCACTTCCTGTACCACCTGT
>JANOTP010000093.1:0-7067 GCA_031416415.1 Cytophagales bacterium
CACAAGCATTAGACTTGGAAGAAGCCGTTTTGGGAGCCCTAATGTTGGAAAGAGATGCGCTTACTACTGTGATTGAAATTCTTAAACCTGAAAGCTTTTATAAAGAATCTCACCAAAAAATATTTAAAGCAGTTGTAGATCTTTTTGATCGTTCTGAACCTATTGACATACTTACAGTAACTAATAACCTACGTACAAAAGGAGAGCTGGAAATAGCAGGTGGAGCCTATTATGTATCTGAACTTACTACAAAAGTAAACTCTGCCGCTAATATTGAATATCATGCCCGTATAGTTGCAGAGCATGCCATAAAAAGAGACTTGATATCAATTGCCTCTGAAGTACATCGAGATGCCTACGAAGATACTACAGATGTGTTTGAACTATTGGACAAAACAGAGCAACATCTTTATCAAGTGTCCGAATCCAATATTCGTAAAAACTATGCGGATATGCGAAGTCTTATGGGTGAAGCGCTAAAAGAACTCCAAGCTAAAAAAGATCATGATAGCCATCTTACTGGAGTACCTAGTGGTTTCACTGATTTAGACAGGCTTACTTCTGGATGGCAAAAAAATGATTTAGTAATCATTGCGGCTAGACCAGGTATGGGTAAAACAGCTTTTGTAGTTTCTGCTATGCGAAATGCAGCAGTAGAATTTAAAAAACCAGTTGCTATTTTCTCACTTGAAATGTCTTCTATTCAACTTGTAAATAGGCTTATTTCAGCAGAAGCAGAATTGGATAGTGAAAAAATAAAAAAAGGTAACCTAGAAGAATATGAGTGGGCGCAGTTACATCATAAAATTAACGCTCTTACCAATGCCCCAATATACATAGACGATACACCGGCACTTACCATTCGTGAACTAAGAACTAAATGCCGTCGTCTAAAATCAAAAAATAATATTGAACTTATTATTATTGACTATCTTCAATTGATGAGTGGTGAAGGTAACTCAAAAGGAGGAGGCGCTGGAAATAGAGAACAAGAAATATCGGCGATTTCTCGTGCCTTAAAACAACTTGCAAAAGAATTACAAGTACCCGTTATAGCACTTTCTCAGCTTAGTCGAAGTGTAGAAACGCGTGGCGGAGATAAAAGACCTCAGCTTTCAGATTTACGTGAATCTGGTGCTATCGAACAAGATGCGGATATGGTAGTTTTCTTATATAGACCAGAATATTATAAAATTGATGTTGATGAATCTGGAAATTCATTAAAAGGAGTGGGAGAAGTGATCATTGCTAAACATCGTAATGGTAGTTTGGATAGTGTCTTCCTTAAATTTATTGGTAAATACACTAAATTTTGTGATCTAGAAAGTTCAGGTTTAAATAATTCAGAGAATTCCTTCGATAGCTCTTATAATGCACCACCACCATCAAGATTGGGAAGTAAACTTAATAGCCTTGAAAGTAATTTTGATACCGAAGGGCCAAAAGGAGGAGGAGACGATAAAGCCCCTTTTTAATAGAATGAATTTAATTAAATGTTAAGTGTTTGCTATGAAAATAATTATTAGCGTGTTTTTTTTATCCTCTTAATCAGAACTTTACTATTAACGATCATCGATTAATCAATGATCGTTAATAAATAACTCATTACACTCCAAACTCAAATAAAACTTCCTCGTACAAGCAATATGGTTTCTAATGGAATATTTATGGAAATACTTGTATGTGCGTCTGATTATTTTAGGATTGAATATGAAATAAATCCTTGGATGGACATAACTAATAACGCTGACAAATCTGAAGTGTTACTACAATATAGAAAACTGCTAGATACCTTTGTTAGAGCGGGAGTAAAGTTTCATGGCATAGAACCTAATCCATTATTTCCTGACATGGTTTATACTGCTAATTATGGTTTTATAACTGGGAAAAAATTTATTAAAGCAAATTTTAAATACGAGCAAAGAAGAGGTGAAGCAGCGCTTGCTGAAAAATATTTTCGACACATGGGATATAAAGTTTATAATATTCCAGAAAATATTTATTTTGAAGGAGAAGGTGATCTTCTTTTTACTGGCAATACTTATTTTGTAGGCTGGGGAAAAAGAACAATGAAAGAAGTAGTGCCTTATCTAAAAGATATTCTTGATAAAGAAGTTATTGATTTGGAATTAGTCGACCCATACTATTATCATCTTGATACTTGTTTTGCACCCTTAAATGAAAAGACCGTAGTTATAAATCCAAAATCGTTTACTGAAAAAGGACTTGAAAAAATAAATAAACATTTTACAAATGTTATTCTTACCTCTGAGCAAGATAATAAAGTACTTGCCTGCAATATGGTAGTGAGTGGGAAAAACATAGTCGTTTGCGAAGGAGTTACTGAGGAATTTAAAATCAATCTTGCATCACACGGATATTCCATTTTTGAAACTCCTATGTCGCAATATATCAAAGGAGGAGGGAGTGTAAAATGTTGTAGTCTTATTATTAATAATGCTGCTTAATTAATTTTTTCCAAGGCTTTCAAAATTTTTTTTCCTCTCGATAAAAATCCTGCAGTTGCAAAGGGTAGTTGATTTTCAATAAGTATTTTTAATTCGTTTTTTAAATCAGGTTCCTTCTTTACAATATTAAACAATACTGACATCGAAAAAACTTTTACCGCAACAGCCTCAGAAGGTTTTGCCAATAACTTAAAACAATTATCGGCTGTTTTTCCCATCAGAGTTTTAGGAATGTCGATATCTTGAAGGATTTTTACTGTATTACGTTTTACAGAATCATGTACATCATTTTCGAGATTATAAATCATCTTTTTTAAAAAAGTATCTATCAACGTTGGATATTTATTCGCACACAAACTCATTACCCACGCTGCTCGTTGAGTTATTATATTTTCATTACTGAAAAATAAATTCATTAATTCTTTAAAACGAATAGGATCTTTACCAATATACTTGGCTATTTTTTCAGTTTGGACTCTTGAATGTTCAACAAGAAGCGCTTTTCTTATATCCATTTTTGGTAATAATATTAGGTAAATTAATAGCTAAAAATAGTAAAAAATACCTAACTAATTTCTAAACCAAAGTTAGTATACGGAATAACAATATATAAGGTTTCATTGTAATTGCCTTTGGAGAAAATAATGTCAAAATAACTGTAAATAGCCATTATTATTGACCGAAAGGTTACATTTTAATGCTGAAAGAAATACATAGCTACTTAATTATATCAAGTTGTTTATGAAAAAAATATTACAAAGTTTACTACTTCTATTTTTTTACATTTACAGCAACCAATCTTTTGGACAATCATTGTATAGTCGTCAATCAGGACCTTGGAATGATCCCAATACATGGACTACAAGCGTCACTCATACTGGCGCTGCTGCTATCGTTCCTGCAACAGGGGATAATATTTTTATTGCACCTACTCATATTATTTCATTACCAAGTTTAAATCAAAATTGTGGTAGTATTAATTTTGATGGGGCAGGAGGTGGTACATTAACTATTTCAGGAACTACAGTACTTACTATTTATCTTCCTACTGGAATTTCAGGAAACGGTATAATCAATCATAATGGTGGGCAAATTATTGTAAAAGGAAATACAAACTTATTTACAGGAACCTATACATCTGGTACTTTAAATTGTAACAACGAATTTATTTACGACTCTTTTGGAAATCAAGATATAGCCTCTCTTAATTACGACAAATTAACACTTGGTGGATCTGGAATTAAAAATTTTGCATCAGGAATAAATTCTCCTATTTTAAGTTGCCTAAATGTTATTTCATCAGCAAATACTGATTTAGGAATTTTATCTAGTTTGACGGTTGACCAGACAGTAGAAATTGCTAATGTATTCAGATTTCCTATTGTACCAGCAGTCGTAACATTCAGTGGTAATGCAAGCGCAAGTCTAACATTATCAAATGCCACAATTGATATGGGGACTGGAAATCTTTCACACAGTTGGACAATTTTAAATACATCAATTACAAATGTTGGCTCAACATTAATTAACAATACAGGCGGAACAACCGTAAATTATGCAGGAGCAGCAAGCCAAACCATTTTACCTTATACTTATGAAAATCTTCAATTAGGAGGAGGGGCAAGTACTAAATCACTTTCAGCAAATACAATTATAAAGGGCTGGCTATCTATTGGAACAGGTATTACATTTAATCAAGGAGGAAATAATATAGATATTTATGGAGATTGGCAACTGTATGGTAGTTATACATCGTTACCAGTCGCTCTAGTGAAATTTAAAGGAAATCTACCCTCAACTATTAATGGTTCTGCCTCTGCGATTACATTTCCAAATCTTAACATCAACAAATCAAACAATACAGTTGCTACTGATTTGAAAATTACCGCTACAGCAACAATCATAAGTTCTGGTTCTCGATTAGATCTTAAAAGTTTAACAGGCCATGCTTTAGGTAATTTATCAGGAGGAGGTACAATGGCTATAACCTCATCAATAGGTGCAGCGTCTTTTCCTACCTATTCTGGTTCTGCATTCTTTGACTATTCTTTAAATATAGGTTCTACTGTCGAATATTATGGTGGGACTCCCTACAACTTGCCACCACAAAATTCATACAATAAACTTATTTTTAAAGATGCAGCCGCCAAAACAGCTGTTAATCCTATTACAGTAGACAGCATTGAAATAAAAACAGGTGCAGTATTTAATGGTAATACTGACGTTACAGTGAAAAATAATGTTAGAAATGATGGACTTTATTCTTCTGTTGGAATAAATCCACTAATCATTAACAGTGCGAATAATGTAAACCTTGAAGGGACAGGAAATTTTAACCTTGGTATATTAAATATAAATAATACAGCACCTGGTAAAATAGTATTTCAAACTACCACTGGTCTTTTTAAAGTAAACTCAGATTTTAAATTTAGCCTAGGCAATGCTGCAATATATGATTTAGGTGGCGGTAAGTCACTAGAACTAGGGCCTCCATGTACTGTTACACAGTTAAATAGTGGATCTTTTATTCGTATGGATTATGGTACTAGTTCAATCGTAAAAGCAGGTGCCGTATCTTCAAATTATATTAGAAGTTATCCCATCAGTGCTGGTAGTTCGTCTTATGTTAATACCTTAGACGTACAATCCCTTACAGCTTCAGTTGTTTCGGGAGATATGACGATTAAAATTAATCAGAATTTGTCTTGTACTAATTGTGTGAGTAGTTACCCTGTAATTGCCCAAACAGGAATAAGCTCTGTCACTCAATTTAGTTTCAACTATTTCTTTGATGGAACAGGGGAAAAAACTGGTGCTCCTGTAGATTTAAAACAAACAGGTACAACTGTTTCAAATCCTCAATCAGGTACTAATTTTTATGGTCCTTCCAATACAAGTATTATTTCCTCAGCTACAATCGACGGTGATTGGAGATTTTTGGGGTTAGATCCTACTATTACTTCTATAGAAAAGATGGGTGGTGGCAGTTCAATTTCAACTGGATGTACAGGACAAACGATTCGAATCCTTGGAACTAATTTTCAACCCTCCGGTATGACGGTTACAATTAATGGAGCAGCTCCAATTACTTCTTACACTTATTTGGGCGTTAATGCGATTGAAATAACTATACCACTAGGAACGCCAACTTCAGGATCAGGAATAATCGTTACTAATATTTCAGGAAGTTCACTTGCATATTCTTTTAGTATTGTAAATGGACTTACATTTATTCAACCTTCTACTACCCAAACATTATGTGAAGGCAGTTCTCTTAATCTTTCAATAACTACTTTTGATGGAGGAACGTTAAGTTATCAATGGCAAAAAAATAATGTAGATATATCTTCTGCAACTACAAATCCTTTTTCAATTCCAATGCTTTCCGCAACTGATGCAGGAAATTATAGATTAACAATAAATAGTTTAACGTGCCTGTCTTCGGTTAATACCAATAATCTAAATTTGATTGTAGTTTCTGTGGCAGCCGCTACTATTACTGCTACCACTAATACAATTTGTTCGGGTAATTCCACTACTATTCAACTAAATCCAAATGGAGGAGGCGGGCCTAGTTGGACGCTTTACTATAATACAGGAGGAACCAACAGTAATATAGTTGCTACTGGAATTCAAAATATTTCTGTTACTCCAACCGTCACTACCACCTATACAATTGATAGTATTGAGACAAGTACATGTGGCAGAATAAATTTAACAGGTGTAAGTACTACTATTACAGTAAATACACCTCCTAATGCGAGCACTTTATTAACGTTGTCATCATCCGACGATACACTTTGTGAAGGCGAAATCGATATTGTAACAATAAGTAATGTTGAAAACAATACATTTTATAAACTAGTTAAAAATTTTAACAATATCCCTCTTGATTCTATTACAAATTCATCGGGCACTACAGTAAGTATGGCTATACCTTATTCTAAATTTTCACTTGGTACTTTCGATACGTTGCATTTTATAGCGAGAAGAATCGGATGTCCAACTAGTTCTTCTACAAACAATACAATTGTATGGTCGAGTGCTATAACTATACCTATTATAAACTTTGCAGCAATCAATGCACCTTGTAGTTATAAAATTCTGCAATTAGCTAATCCAATTGCAGGTATTTCTTATCAATGGTATGAATCAGGAAAGCAATTGGTAGGAAATAGTTATACCTCTGATACTGCCTATTACAATGGTTCATATAAAATAAAAGCAAAAGATAACTTACTCTGTACCGCTATTTCTGATGCAATAAATGTTAATTACGATGCATTGAAACCTCAAGTAATAATCAATGATATTTCTACTACGGAAACAATTCTTACTTCTAGTTCAAATTCGAGTCAATATCGTTGGTATGCAAAAACAACAACTGGAATAAAATTAATACAAAATGAAACGAATAAAACTATTTCTGTATATTTCGATGGAATATATTATTTAGGAATCATAAATAGTTCATGTTATTTTCTGTCTGACCCATATACAGTGTCGAGTAAACTAGGAGGGAGTTTAATGAGACAATCGTTTGTAGAAACAGATAGTACTATAGTTATTCCTAAAATTGATTTTACAAAAGACTTAACT
>JANOTP010000094.1:0-24795 GCA_031416415.1 Cytophagales bacterium
CAAATAATTTTACGTATTTATACCTTATAGGGTATACTTAAAATATAAAACATTGTTATTCAATAATATATAAAAAAATATATTTAATCATTAAGTAAAAAAATAAAAAAGTTCATATAATTTAATTGTACTGGTTTAAAATCAATATTGATGCGTAGACAACAAAACCAACGTACAAGCTTCCACGGGTTCTATTCCTTTTTCTTCCAAAAGATCCATAAACTCGTCGTTCTCTGTGCCTGGATTAAATATTACCCTTTTAGGTTTCAAACTTAGTACATACTTATAAATATCAGTTTGATGTTTAGGACCAAGATATAAGGTAACGGTATCAACACCCTCTTCCATTGGTTGTCCAGTTAAAATAGTTTCACCAGCTAGTTGTCCTGATTTAAGTCCTACAGGAATAATTTTATGACCATACTTAACTAGCATGTTGGCAGCTTTGAATGAATATCGATCAGGATTAGTGCTAGCTCCGAGGATTAGTGTTTTCTTCATTTTAGTTTTTACTTAATTATCATCTTAAAAACACCTTACTAAAAAAAATAGTTCAAGCTTTTATTTTCCATATTTTTCAGTCCACTTTTCTGCACATCGTTCGCCATCCATTGCCGCTGAGACAATGCCTCCAGCATAGCCAGCACCTTCGCCACAAGGATAAAGTCTTTTTAAACCAACATGTTCAAAACTCTCCCTATCTCTTGGTATTAGTATTGGACAAGAAGTTCGACTCTCTACTCCTATTATTTGAGCATCGTTGGTAAGGTATCCTTTCATTTTTCTACCAAAAGCTTTGAAGCCATCTCTTAACCGTTCTGAAATAAAATCTGGTAACACTTCTTCCATGCTCACAGAATTCAGACCAGGTTGATAAGAAGTTTTTAACAAAGAAGAAGATACTTTTTTAGTAACGAAATCAGTCATACGCTGCGCAGGTGCTACTTGAGTTTTACCACCTGCAATCCATGCTTTACGTTCTATTTCTTTTTGAAATTCAAGCGCGGCAAACGCCCCATATTTATGATAGGCTTTCAAATCTTCCAACTCAACGGCGACTACCATTCCGGAATTAGCAAATTCAGAATCACGTCTAGAAGGTGACATTCCATTGACTACAATTTCCTCTTGTGCAGTAGCAGCAGGAACAATAAACCCTCCAGGACACATACAGAAAGAGAATACACCTCTTTGCACTCCTTTGAAAATAGTTTGTTCCACTAAAGAATAAGAAGCCGCAGGTAAATATTCGCCCCTACTTCCCTCGCAATGATATTGGGCACTGTCAATAAAAGATTGTTGATGCTCAATTCTTACACCAAGTGCAAAAGGTTTTGCTTCTAATTGAATGTTGTGATTTTTAAGTATCTCAAAAATATCTCTAGCAGAATGACCCGTTGCTAGAATTAATCCCTTGCCGTCTATTGTGTCACCATTTGCTATCACAACACCTGTCACTTCATTATTTTTAATAATAAAATCGGTGACTTTTGTTTCAAAATGTATTTCTCCACCCGCATTAATAATACTCTCTCTAAGTTCGGCTACTAGAGCTGGTAATTTATTCGTACCAATATGTGGGTGTGCTTCTACGAGAATCTCTTCTGTAGCGCCATGTGCCACTAGTATTTCAAGAATCCGATTTAAATCACCTCTCTTTTTTGAACGGGTATATAATTTACCATCAGAATAAGTACCCGCTCCACCTTCCCCAAAACAATAATTAGATTCAGGATTAACGATATGATTTCTGTTAATTTCTACCAAATCTCTTCTACGAGCTCGTACATCTTTACCTCTCTCAAGTACTATAGGCTTAAAACCTAACTCAATAAGACGTAGTGCTGCAAATAGTCCTGCAGGACCAGAACCCACAATAATAACAGGTTGAGAACTTATAACATTTGGATAGCTTCTTTTATAAGAAATAACTGGAATAGGTTCGTTTATATAAACATTAAGAGAGAGATTGATTTTGGGCAGCCTGGATCGAGCGTCGATAGAGCGTTTTCGAATTTTATAGGAAATACTATCCGTATTATTTAGCAGTAGATTTTTTTTAACTTCTAGGAGAAGAAAATCAGGGTTTTGAGCTATTTCAGGAGAAATAACTAAATTCAGTTCTTTTATCATAGTACAGTAAGGTATTTATCCTTAAATATTAATTCAACAAAGATACTATTATTCTTCAAAAAGTTTATCAACCTCTTTATAGTATACCTCCCAATAATACTCATTTAACACATCCCATATTTTTGAAAAATCACTTTCTTCTGTAAAATCATTTTTAAAACCCAAGGTTTCAATATCGCTTTCTACTCCTGCACAAACATACATATCCCAGATACTTTCACCTATCTCATCGATAGAATCCTCTTCGAGTTCATCGGCGGCATCTTCTACAAGATCTTCTACTTGTACAAGAATAGAATTTTTCAATTCTTCTTGTTTTACTTTTTCTATTTTCTCCCAAGCTGACATAAAAATTTCAATTTTAGTTTTATCAAATTAACGTTTACCTTGATTTTTAAATACATATCCTATATTCAACCCAAACCTTAAGGGTATTGTAAAAAATCGATCTTTAACATCTTTAAAATAATTTTCTTCATATTCTTGATGTTCCTTCCAACTGTTATGAATATCTCTATATCCAATACCAAGCCCAAAAAAAACATCTAGCGTCCATCCTTCTTTTTTGGAATCACGAATAACTCTATTTCCTCCTATCACTGAATATTCAACTTTATTTTCTGTTTTTGAAATCGTAATAGGGTTCAAACTTATACTAGAGTCGATTATTTTATTATAGTAATTACTCCTTGAATACCTAAACTCATGTGCAAAATAAAACATACCGTTATCGCGGTCAGGCTGATAAAATTTTTGTCGGACATGGACAGACAACCCTCTAGAGAATACAGTGTTGACAGGAATAAATGCTTCACTTGTAAAAAGAGGATTTCTATATAAAGTGAAATTCACTTCATACCCTAGTCGCTCTTGAAAATAGTATTCGAAATTTAAAGGGATACTTCTATATAAAGGTCCCAGAATTCCTGCACTAATAATAAACCCTTGAAACTCGTTTACTTTTTCTGTAAAAAATCTTGACTTCTTTTTTTTGTATACAATATTTGGCTTAATGTAAGGCTTTAGAGAATCTCGTTTTGCTGGCTCCGCTGCAGTAGTATCGATCAAGCGCATAATCGGAATGTCATTTTCATAATATGTTTTGTAATAGCCAGCCAATTGACCACTTTCTTTATACAACTTCCATATACCGTCCTTATTTCCATTGTTCAGCATGCCTTCCATTTTCAGGTTGCCTTCTTGATAAAAACCTACATACTTTCCAACTCCATTATTAAAATAACAAGTCCCCTCCAATGCTCCCGATTCATAATAATATTTCCATAAACCATCATTTTTGTCATTTTTAACAAAGCCTTCTGTTTTTATTTTCCCATTTTCATAAAATTCTTTATAGGGACCATTCCCATTTTCAAAATTACCTTCCCCTTTAAAATTTCCATTACTGTAATATAATTTCCAATAGCCTTCTTTTTGCCCTTCCTTTTGATCGCCTTCAGAACTTAAATTTCCATTTTCAAAATAATGTTTCCATTTTCCATTTTGAACTCCTTTTAAATAATTTCCTTCACTTGCAAGTGCAGCATTAGCGTGATAAAACTTCCAAATACCTTCTTTTTGTCCTTCTTTTTCTAGACCTTCTGCTTTTAGGTTACCGTTTTCATAATAATATTTCCAAATTCCATCACTTTTTCCATTTACGATCGCACCGTCGCTCTTTATTGTACCTGAAGAATAAACCTCAGAATAGCGACCTTTATCATTATCATAAACGGCTTGAGCTTTGATCGTACCATCTTCGTTGAAATATTTCCATATTCCATTTTTTTTATTTTTTCGATACGAACCGGCATTTTTTAAATTGCCATTTTCAAAATAATATTTCCACTCACCTTCTTTTATTTCTTTGTAGATCTCTCCTTCCATATTCAGAAGACCTGTTTCATAAAAATACTTCCAATAACCGTTATGCTCATTGTCTTTATAGGGGCCTTGCATTTTCAGGGCTCCACTTTCATAATAATATTTCCAATCACCATTAGCTTTATTGTTCTTGAAAATTCCAGATGATTTTATTTTTCCATTTTGAAAATACGAAGTATAAAGACTGTCAAGAATTGAATTGTTTTTTTTCAATACTAAAAAACGTTCTTTTAAAATCTCTTCTTTTGAATCGTAAAAAGTCTCTACTTTCACATGTTGTTGGGCATTTGCAACTATGTAAAAGCTATTAAAAAAAGAAATCAGTATAATTATTCTATAAATGCTCAAAAGAGTTTATTTAGTTATTTTTTGTAACACTTCTGTTTCTACCCACGACTTACCCCAATCTTCCATTTCTTCCGCAGAATAAAGCGAAGGGAAAAATATCCTTTTTTGAAATCTTGGGGGTAAATACTTCTGCCAATTAGTACCTCCAGTAGAGGAGACATCTGCATTTGGCATTTGCAAATAACGTACAGCATACTTATAATGTGCCAAAGGCCAGTTGATATTTACGTAGGTATCAAAACGCTTCATCGCAAGTATTATTTTAGGATCGCTAAGCGCTTCTGAAGGCAAACGTTTAAATATGGCGTATAAATTTCTAACTTTATTTTCATTGGCTAGTCGCAATAATCTACGCGAGTATTTCTCCTCAAACTGTCTAAGTGTTAATGATTTTTTACCAGTAGAGTTTTCAATCGCTCCTTTTTTCCAGTAAATATCTTCAAACATTTCTTCAATAGTGGTGTAATCCGTATAATGCTCTCTAGCATCTTTGTCTACTAAATTAATAAAATCGGTAGCCGCAATTTCTATCATCCGATATTGTACCGACTGAAAACCACTAGCAGGTGTAAGTGCTGCACGAAATTTCACAAACTGCTCTTGATCCATACCAACTGCAATAATATCAAAGGACTCTATCAACTGCCCTAAAAACCAGTTAATACGAAAAATCTTTTTGTGAAAATACTCTCCGTCTATATTCTCTTTTTCGCGAAGCTGCATCATTTCGTGCAGAATCAGTTTAAAATAAAGTTCTGTAATCTGATGATAGGTAATAAAAATCAATTCATCGGGAAAATCCGTTTTGGGAGTTTGTAATGTTAATAATGTATCAAGATGAACGTATTCCCAATAACTTACATATTTAGAATGGAACAAACCATCCATGTGCGTATTGATACTTTGCCCATCGTTATCAAATTTCTGCTTTAACAAATCCAGTTTTGCTGAAAGATCTTCCGTAGGATTCTTGGAATTTTGCATCGTTATTTCCTGATTTACGTTATATTACTGTAAATTTGATTATTTAATCGTTTAAAACAAATTAAATAATAAGGAAAGAAACACTCTTTGGAGAATACGAATATGGACAGATTTGAAGCCCCCGACTTTTACCAACTTGACGATCTATTGACCGACGAGCAAAAATTAATTAGAAATTCTATACGAGATTTTGTAAAAAAAGAAGTTAGCCCCATCATTGAAGATTGTGCTCAAAAATCATCTTTCCCTAAGCAACTCGTGAAAAAATTTGGGGATATTGGCCTATTCGGTCCTACAATTCCCACAGAATATGGTGGCGGTGGACTTGATTATATCTCCTACGGACTAATGATGCAGGAAATAGAAAGAGGTGATTCAGGAATGCGTTCCTGTGTATCCGTTCAAGGTTCATTAGTCATGCATCCTATTAATAAATTTGGAAGTGAGGAGCAAAAGAAAAAATTTCTTCCAAAACTTGCTTCAGGAGAAATGCTTGGTTGTTTTGGTCTCACCGAACCAGATCATGGCTCAAATCCTAGCGGCATGACTACTCATTACAAAGACATGGGCGACCATTATTTATTAAACGGTGCAAAAATGTGGATCACGAATTCTCCACTTGCCGATATAGCTGTTGTCTGGGCAAAAAATGAAACGGGTCGCGTACACGGACTTATAGTGGAAAGAGGAATGGAAGGATTTACGACTCCTGAAATTCACAACAAATGGTCACTTAGAGCAAGTATTACAGGTGAGTTGGTTTTTGACAATGTGAAAATTCCAAAAGAAAATTTATTGCCTGGTATTGAAGGATTAAAAGGTCCAATGTCTTGTTTAGACAGCGCACGTTTTGGTATTTCTTGGGGTGTGATAGGTGCTGCTATGGATTGTTATGACTCTGCTCGTCGGTACGCTTCAGAACGAATTCAATTTGATAAACCAATAGCTGCTTTTCAACTTACACAAAAAAAACTAGCTGAAATGCTTACTGAAATTACCAAGGCTCAATTGCTGACGTGGAGATTGGGTGTTTTAAAAAATGAAGGTAAGGCTACCACAGCTCAAATATCAATGGCTAAAAGAAATAATGTAAACATGGCTTTAGAAATAGCACGCGAAGCAAGACAAATTCATGGAGGCATGGGCATAACAGGTGAATACCCAATAATGCGCCACATGATGAACTTAGAATCAGTGATTACCTATGAAGGCACACACGATATTCACTTACTTATTTTAGGACAACACATAACAGGTATAGCTGCTTTTAAATAAAGGCTTTAGAACTTTACTCTTATAGTAAAAAATTAAGCGAGACTTTCTTAGACTAAGAGTACTGGTAGCATTATATAATTTTAAATAAAATTTAACTAAATGTTTTTTAATTAGTTAGACCATAGTTATTAAATGTTTATATAATCTACTTGCACTCTATATGTTTATAAGAATATAAAAAACTTATATCCAGTATTTTACAACTATAATTTAAATCAACTATTTAATTATAAACTTTAGCTTTTTGTAAAAAATTACAACTGGCACAATCTTTGGAAATCACCTTTTAAATAAAAATAACTAACCCATGATACAGAAAAATTTACTTGTACTAGCCCTAGTGGCATTAATACAAATTCCTTCTATTGCACAGAAAAAACCAAATCCCAAACATGTTAATTATTTCAAAAACGCTTCCGCAGAAACTAAAGAAGTAAAAATTGAAGCACAAGATGCCGTAGCAATGATGGAATTTGTAAAGTTCAAAATCAAACTTACAAACAATACAACGGATTACATTTTATACAAACCTAAAGAAAGTGTATTCAAATTAGAAGGTACTGATTTCATACCAGTTGATAAAAAAACAATCTTCCTTCAGCCTTTGGATAAAGATAGTAAAGTAATAGACATGAAAGCTCCCGCTAAAAATGCTCACGTGGATGCATTTAAATTTCAACTAGATGGCTTGTACAGAATCCCAGTAAATGCACCTGCTACCGAAGCTCCTAACTTTACCTTACCAGCATCAACCAATGAATTTAATGCTGGAAATTACAAAGTAGAGATGTTGAAAATTTCTAAAACTACAGCAGAAACCGCAGTTAAATTCAAAGTAACATACACTGGCGATGGCGTAGGATTAGTTGAACCAAAAAAACTTGGCGTAAAAATAGAAAGTGGACAAGTGTTCGCCAACGATAAAAAATCAGGTGGTATGATTCTTTATAAAGGTGAGTCAGATACGTTTGTTGCTTTCTTTCATATTCCTGGGAAAACGGTAGACATGCAATTTGCTAACATGGATATTGTTTGGAAAGACACCTTCAAAGAATCTAAAATAGTAAAATTGGATGGTACAGCACTAGAATTTGTTATCGATCCAGGATTAACAACAGGAAAAAATAAATAATTAAGACAAATCCCTCAAGAAGCTAAACGGTGCAGATGATTTCTGCACCGTTTTTTTTGTATAAACCATTTCGAAACTAAAATAATTATTCGAGAAGTCCGCCTTATATTATTAAAAAAGGATTTTCACATGAATAAAGAAGAGATTATGACATTATTTATAAAAATTATGTAACTCTTGTGTTTTTTATTAAGTGTAATTTTAACCTTGTTATTGAACTAATATGATTTAAATCATCTTTATCATACAACTATCTACCTAATTATCTTACCCGTAATTAATACCTTTGTTTTCTTATGATTAAAAAAATTCTTCTTATCACTATAGTTCTTCTTTATTCCTGCGGGAAAAAAGTCGAGAAAATAAAACCTACCGTCGAATCTATTTCAGAATCTATTTATGCTTCAGGTCTTATTAAAAGTAAAAATCAATATCAAGCATTTTCCACAGTGAATGGAATTATTGAAATGATCTATGTTTCAGAAGGTGATTTCGTAAAAAAGGGTACTCCTATCCTACTTATATCAAATGATGCGCAGAGGTTAAATAAGGAGAATGCTAAGTTGGCTGCAGATTATTCGGATATTGATGCTAATCAAGGAAAGATAAATGAAGCAAAATCTTTTGTTGATTTATCAAAAAATAAATTAAAAAATGATTCTGCTTTATATTTTAGGCAATATGCTTTATGGCAACAACAAATAGGGTCAAAAATGGAATTAGAACAAAGAGAATTAGCTTACCAAAATTCAAAAAATAGTTATTATTCTTCTGTTGTAAAATTTGAAGAACTTATTCGCCAACTCAAATTCTCCTCTTTACAGTCTAAAAAGAATTTACAGTTATCAAATTCACTAGAAAATGAATTTATATTAAAAAGTGAAATAGAGGGCATAGTTTACAGCCTAACAAAAAACAAAGGTGAAATAGTTGGCGCACAGACACCTGTTGCTATTATAGGTGATTCTAAAGCATTTATACTTGAAATGCAAGTAGACGAATATGATATTTTAAAAATCAAAAAAGGCTTATTAATTCTTATTACACTAGATAGTTATAAGGGAAAAGTATTCGAAGCTGTAGTTACTAAAATAAATCCTTTAATGAACGAAAGAAGTAAGACTTTTCTTGTAGAGGCTCAATTTACTGTACAACCTGAAATTTTATATCCTAACATTAGCTTTGAAGCTAACATCGTAATAGAATCAAAAGAAAAAGCAATTTTAATTCCAAGAAATTATTTACTAAACGATTCGACTGTACTAAAAAGTAACGGCGATAAACTTACAGTAAAAACTGGATTAAAAGATTATCGAAAAATTGAAATTCTTTCAGGACTTAGTATAGAAGACGAACTTGTAAAACCACAAGAATGAAGTATAAACTAATCACAAGTGTATCTATTTCATTACTACTAGCTCGTTGGAAACAAACGCTAGTAGCAGCTATTGGTGTTACTTTTAGCATAACAATGTTCATTGGTTTACTTAGTTTCATGTCAGGCCTAAACGATTTACTTGACAATCTTATTATTAACCGAACAGCTCACATACGTTTGTATAATGAAATAAAACCTTCCAAGCAGCAGCCTATTGACAAGTCTATTAAGTATAAAAATTATCACAATTTTATAAGTTCCATAAAACCAAAAAACGAGCGCCTTTCAATATATAGTAATGGTGCGGTAATGAATGCACTAAAAAAGGACACACGTGTATTGGGAATTGCTCCTAAAATCACTGCACAGATTTTTTATAATGTCGGAGCCATTGATTTGACTGGTGTAATTAACGGAGTAGATATTGAAAACGAAAATAAATTATTCTCCTTTAAAGATTACGTAACATCTGGCAATTATATTGACCTTAAAAATATACCTAATAGCATTATACTAGGCAAAGGAGCAGCAGAAAAAATGCTAGCCAATATTGGGGATGTAATTCAAGTGACCACAACTAAAGGAGAACGCATACATTTAAAGGTAGTAGGGTATTTTGAATCGGGAATACTTGAAATTGACAAAGTACAGAGTTATACTTCCATAAGTACGGCACAAAAATTATTGGGTGAGTCAAATAGTTATGTTACCGATATTCAAATAAAACTAAAAGATATACTTCTGGCTCCCGAACTTGCTAAAGAATATCAATTGATTTTTAATGTAGAAGCGATCGATATACAAACCGCTAATTCCCAATTTGAAACGGGGAGTTTTATCAGAACATTAATATCTTATGTAGTAGGCATTACGCTGTTAATTGTAGCAGGGTTTGGGATATACAATATTTTAAATTTGATGTTATATGAAAAAATGGTTTCTATAGCTATACTAAAAGCGACAGGTTTTTCAGGAAAAGATGTAAATATGATCTTCATTGCAATTGCTCTAAGCATTGGTCTTTTCGGCGGTTCGCTTGGACTATTATTTGGATTAGGTTTATCGGCAATAATTGACAACATACCTTTCAATACGCCTGCTTTACCTAGTATTAAAACCTACCCTATTAATTACAATCCGAAATTTTATATTATAGGCGGTATATTTTCAATTGTTACTACTTATTTGGCTGGGTATTTCCCTTCGCGTAAAGCAAGTAAAATAGATCCTGTTATTATTATTAGAGGGAAATAATATGAACGAAAATATACTGCAAGCTACAAACATTTCAAAATACTTTCATGACCCTTCGACTATACAGGTATTAAAAGAAATTAATTTCTCTGTAAAAAAAGGAGAATTCATTTCCATTATTGGCAAATCTGGTTGTGGCAAATCAACGCTATTGTATATTCTTTCAACTATGGATACCGATTATGAAGGCGAATTAATAATTGACGGGATTGTAATGAGAAACAAAAAAGAAGCAGACTTAGCGAAAGTAAGAAATGAAAAAATAGGGTTTGTCTTTCAATTCCATTACTTATTAAATGAATTTTCAGTTCTTAAAAATGTAATGTTACCAGGATTGAAACTAGGAAAATATTCAGAAAAAGAAATAGAGCATCGAGCCTATGAAAAACTAAAAATACTAGGCATCGAAAATGAAGCACTCAAAAGTGCCAATCAATTGTCGGGTGGACAAAAACAACGGGTGGCTATAGCACGTGCCCTGATAAACGACCCTCTCATCTTAATGGGTGATGAGCCAACAGGTAACTTAGACAAAAAAAATAGTGAAATTGTATTTACCATATTTCAAGAGCTTGCTCAAGTCTACAACCAATCACTTTTAATTGTAACACATGATAACGAATTTGCGAGACGCACTAATCGTATCATTGAAATGGAAGATGGCAGAATTATAAAAGGTGGCAATAGTTAAAAATAACCCTATTCACTTTGAATTTGACAATTTAATAGTGTAATTATTAAATTTTGCAGAACCCATGTTTATTTTGCTCTGTACAATTTACAGAATTGAATGTCACATAAAACCGTAATACTCTTTAAAGAAAGAAGTATAAATACCTAAACGCCTTCTATCAAAGCAAATATAGGTTAAAACTGTATTTCATTAAAAAAAATCTTCCTGATAAAGTGGCGCAAAAGACGAAAAAATAATGTAAATTGCAGAGACCCAATATTCTGAAAGGCTATACCAAGTAAGTAAGGGAATTTATAAATCAAGTAGTCACTAAATAAAATAGTTAGCGTAAATTATGGCAAAATCACAGGAAACGTTCAATAAAAAAGAAGCAGAAAAAAAGAGGCAGAAAAAGAAACAAGAAAAAGAGCAGAAAAAGGAAGACAGAAAAGCCAATGCTAAACAAGCAAGCAGTTTAGAAGAAATGTTGGCTTATGTAGATGAAAATGGAAATCTTTCTAATACACCTCCGGATCCTAAGAAAAAGCTAAAAGTTAGCGTAGAAGATATGATTATTGGTGTAGCAAAACACCAAAACATCGAAGCTGAAAAAATCAGAAATGGTATTGTCACCTTCTTCAATGATTCAAAAGGTTATGGTTTCATTAAAGATATGGACACTCAAGAAAGTATATTCGTCCACATAAATGGACTTACCGATAAAATAAAAGAAAATAACAGAGTTACATTTGAAGTAGAAATGGGCCAAAAAGGACCTAATGCTATAGACGTAAAATTAGCAAAATAAAAAACATGTCTAAAACAAAAATTACTATTAATAACAATGGTTCTGTACGTCTTGAAGGAGACTTTGAGATAGTGGATAAAAACGGAAACTCTTATGATTTAGGAGGAAGAGAAGTAGTATCAATTTGTCGTTGTGGTCTTTCTAAAAATAAACCATTTTGCGATGGTTCGCATAATGGACATTTTGAACACGAGGCAGTAGCATTTGCTTTACCACCAAAAAAATAAACTATTTTTAAATTTATAAAAAAAGAGAATCTCTACGTTGTAAAAATTCTCTTTTTTTATAGTAAATACCTATCAACTAATCCAACGTTTCATACGCCACTCTTTCCTTTTTGCTTCATCAAGAAACGTCCAAGCCACAATGCGGCTAACTTTTTGCCCTTGCGCCATATCAATTGTTTTTACTTCTATAGCTTTTACTTTTTTAAGTAATTCATATACGTTGGGCAGATTAGAGCTTTTAGAGATAAGTGTAGAAAACCAAAAACACTGAGTGGAAAACTTGACACTCTGCTCGATCATACCCCTAACAAATTTTGCTTCTCCTCCATCACACCACAACTCTGTATTTTGTCCGCCAAAATTCAACGTAGACTTCGAGTCTTTCTTAATACCCAAGTTTTTCCATTTACGTTCTGTTCCTGACTGAGCCTCTTCTTGCGAAGAATGAAAAGGAGGGTTACAAATAGACATGTCAAAAAATTCATTAGGTTTAATGACCCCCATAAAACTATCCTTGGTAGAGGGTTGATATCTACATTCTACTGCTTCAGCTAGAAAGCTATTGCCTGCTATAATAAATTCAGCAGATTTAATTGCAATAGGATCTATGTCAGCACCTACAAATTGCCAACCGTATTCACTATTGCCAATAATCGGATAGACACAATTGGCACCAATTCCTATATCTAGCACTTTTATTAATTTCCCTTTTGGTATAACTTCATTATTACAAGAACCTAACAAATCTGCCATGTAATGAATATAATCTGCCCTTCCTGGTATTGGAGGACAAAGATAATTGGCTGGGATATCCCAATTTAAAACACCGTAGAAATAATTCAATAATGCCTTATTAAGTAATTTTACAGCAACTGGATTGCTAAAATCAATGGATTCATTGTTATATTTATTAGTCACTATAAATTCAGACAACTCAGGACAAGATGTGCAAAGTTGCTTGAAATCATAACGAAGACGATGACGATTACGAGGGTGCAAATCGTTTTTCTCTAATGGGACTATTTTTATTTTTTGTGACAAGGAATATTATTTCAACCTATACTAATTATTTTTCCATTCAGTCTAACATTTTTATTCTATTCTACACAATATTAGTTAGTACTACTAGTTAGAACCAAAGCACTACAATATAATCCTAATCGATATAAATAGATAAACTTAAGTGTCTAATATTTATATCCACTGAATTTAAGTTAACTTCTTCAATTTTACATACTACTAAATATCAGGTAATTAATTTATATATATTTTAAATGACACTATTTATTCTTTAACAATAAAAATCGGCAACGTATTTGTATACAGTAAAATAACATAAAAATAACGTATCAAATTTAATATCCCTTTTAAAAATTTTATATTGCCTAAACAATTTCACTTAAACTAAAAAAAACATGAAAAAGATAATTTTAATTTTTACACTTGTAATGAGCTTAGCTGGAATCACAAACAGTTTCGCCCAAGATAAAAAACAAAAAAGTCCTGACGAAATGGCTCAAAATCGTTCTGCTATGTGGAAAAAGGAGCTAGCACTTACAGATGATCAAACAGCACAATTAAAAACTGCTTTATCTGATCGTATTACTAAAGTTGGACAAGCAAAAGGCTTAACTGATAAAGGCGCTAAAAAGACTGCTGTAACAGCTGCTAAAACAGAATTTGACACAAAAGCAAAGTCAATTTTCACACCTGAGCAATACGCTAAATTCACTGCTAAAAAAGAAGAGCTTAAGAAAAAAAATCAGGCTAAAAAAGGTGCTGATAAAGTAGTAGAAGAAGATCTTGACTAATTAGTTAAATTCTATTTATCCTTATAAAAACCTAAGTAAACTACTTAGGTTTTTATTTTTTATCGTACTGTAAAAAATAAAAAAAACAGTTAGTATTTTAATCTAAAATCCTTTCAAATCAATTTCTTTCGTCGGAATCAGAGAAACTTGTTTTCGCATCTTTTTTTGAATCACTTCGAAGTGATGTTGTTCTTCAAGACTGACCAACGATATAGCTTCCCCAGGCGATTCTGCTCGCCCAGTTCTTCCTATCCGATGTATGTAATCTTTGGGTGAACGCGGTAGCTCATAATTTATAACAAATGGCAAAAAAGGAATATCAATACCACGAGACATTATATCCGTAGCTACTAACACTCTTAATTTCCCTGCTTTAAAATTCCTTAAGGCATCTGTTCTTGCCCCTTGACTTTTTTTACTATGCAACCCTTCTGCTTGAATATTGTTTATCTTTAGTTTATTGACTACGCTATCCGCCTTGTGAACAGAAGATGTAAAGACTAATACTTGTTCCATCGTTTGTTGTTTTATTAAATAGCGCAACAAAGGGCCTTTCCTCTCCTCCTCTACTGAGTAAGCTGTTTGAGTAATTAAATCTAAATTTTGAGTTTCTTCCTTAATTTCAATTTTTACGGGATCGTGTAAAAGAAATTCAGTAATAGTATTTACCTCTTTAGCCAACGTTGCTGAAAATAAAAGATTTTGACGTTTAGATGGAAGTAGTCTAAATATCTGAGTCATCTCATCCTGAAAACCCATATTAAGCATTTTATCGGCTTCATCTAATACAAGAATTTCCACTTCTGATAAATATACTGCTTTTGAAGAAACAAGATCCAATAAACGACCAGGAGTAGCTACTAGAATATCTACTCCTTGCATTTTTATCATCTGAGGATTAATAGAAACACCTCCATACACAGACATTGTTTTAATGCGTTGAGGCAATACTTTTCCAAATAAATTAAACACTTCTCCTACCTGAACCGCTAACTCTCTTGTAGGCACTAACACCAACACTTGAACATGTCTATTTGCAGCGGCCGAACGATGTTGAAGTAAATGCAAAATTGGCAAGACAAAACTTGCTGTTTTACCAGAGCCTGTCTGAGCTATACCAAGTATATCTTTTCCTTTTAGAATTGGAGGAATTGCTTGTTCTTGAATTGGATAAGGTTGTGTATACTGATTGTCCGCTAATGCCTTTTGCAAAGGGAGTGATAAGCCTAAAGAAGAAAAGGACATAAAGTAAAACTATTAATGAACTACAAAGATACTAGTTATTCCTATATGTACATAAATCTTTAATAGCCATAAGCCTAAAGATTTTAATATAAACCACTTATTATAAAAGTGAGTCTTTTTTTTCTCCTTCCTTTTGTATCTCCTTCATTTTCTCTTTTGCTTTCTCTTCTTTTTCTTTTACTTTTTCTTTTTTACGTTTCAGTTTCCGTAAAGAAGGTTTTTTCTCACCTTTATCTTTATCTTTATCGGCAGACATGTGTACTTTTACTACTGAAGAAACTATACCGGACTTAACTGCTTTCCACCAATAATTAAAAATAAATCTATCTGTGTTGCGTGTGGCATTAATTTCGCCATCGCTTTCAAGTTCTCCCTCATTACGTTTGTCATGTTTACTTATCAAAATATGACTTAAAAATGTTTTAAGTACAGCCTTTTTACCAGGATGTTTTTTTGATAACACATCTATTTTTAGATGTTCATAATCAATATCCATTTTACCTATTGCAATACTGTCATTACCCTGAAAGAAAAGACTTAATTTTTCTATTGCTCCGCTTTTTATTTCAATTCCCGCCAAAACTGGATCTATGCATTTATTAAATATAGTTGCCGAAAAATGCCCCATATTACCTTCGAACGTAAACGTATTATTTTTATCCAAACTCGAAAATTTATACTTCATTGTAGCGTCAATTGAATCCATAATCATCCCCTTTCCATCCAGTATAACTTCTGGTTGCTCCAATCTATAGATAGAATCAGTACTTAAATGATAGAGTGAGCCATAGAGTTTACTAAATACTACATTAATAGGAGAACCCTCTTCTGCAATCTCTTCGTATTCAATCCTCCCTTTTACTAACTCTACCAAAGGTACGGTAATAGAGAGAGTTGTATGACGAAGAATTGTTCCTGGAAGCGACTTATATTTATAAGGTGCATCAGGCATTTTTTTATTTCTATAGATATAAATATCGGTTTCTGTTAAAGAAATCTTATCTGCAAAAACTTTTTTATATTTAATATATTTTTCCCAATCAATGCCATAAATAGAAATATGTGCTTTTACAGCAATCCAATCTCTTTCTGTATTATCTGCTTCATAAAACTCCTTTACATTCAATTTTGGCCTAAATTCCACTCCATCTATTTCAAGACCGTTTAACCCATTAAAAACAATAGTGCTTATCTTAAGTTTATATTCTGTATTCTCTTCCACATACGAAATTATCTTAGACTTTACATAGGGCATAAAAAAAAGAGTGACGCCCACTATCATCAAAAGAATAATAAGTACCAGTGATATGAAAAATATTCGTAATTTTTTACTTTTTGATTTCCTAACAGACATATATATAACAAATTAAAACGCAAGTTATAGAGGCTATGTGATAAAAAGTTACACAATTACAGAAAAGTGTTTCAACATTCGTGTACATCTGTGTAATCTTGATTTTTAAAATCTACTTACGAGGATAGCGTGAATTTGGCTTATACAAGAATTAAAGTGTAGTTTTAAAGTAAGCGCAGCATTTACTTACAACACAATCTTCGTGTTTAGGATGTGTAGGTCGGCAAGTTTCTCTTCCTAAAAACGAGAGCGCCATTCCAATTTCGCCCCAGTCTTTTTCTGGTATTACCTCCATTATTTGCTTTTCTATTTTCTTCGGATCTGTTCCACTAGCTATACCTATGCGGGGAGCCACGCGTACTACGTGAAGATCTACGATCACGCCTTCCGCTTTCACACCAGCTCCTCTCATAATCACATTTGCTGATTTCCGTCCTATACCAGGCAAGGCGGTCAACGCCTCCATAGTCAGTGGTATATTTTTATCCTCTTTTACAGTTTGAGCCAGTTGCATGAGCCACTTTGTTTTATTTCCAAAGTTACGCACCTTCCCTATCAGCTGAAATAAGGATTCTTCATCAGCTTTAGCCAGTGCTTTCATATCTGGAAATACGTTGAAGAAAGCAGTAGATAACTGATTGATATTTTTATCCGAGTCCTGAGCAGAAAGAATTACCATAACTACTAATTGGTAAAGATTCTTTGATTCCAAAGGATGAGCTTTTCCTTTGTATTTATCTAGTAAAGGCTTTAGGGCTGTAGCCCAGTTTACTTCTTGCATAATGGCTTTTGTTTTGTCCAATTTAATAGTTTGTATTGAAAATTAAAACAAACAACACTAATATTCCTCTTTAAATCATTCTCGATCTACTTATGCCTTTTTTCTCAATGAATATACTACATAAATATCCCTATCACCATCTTTAAAAGTTTTCTCTCTTATTAAATCAAACCCAAACTCTCCAGCTAATTTTATAATTCTATCCAGCGTTTTTGGAAAAACTTGTTCGTCAGTACCATGAGTTATATATAACATAGAAGAATCTTGCAAGAACAAACTTTTTAGTTCCTTTATATTATCTTCATTGAGTTCTTCATTCAATATAAAACACCATTCGAAATACTTATTCTCTTTATTATCAAAGGTGATCAATGGCGTATGAAGCCCCCAATCAAGGGAAACAAACTTTTTATTACTCTTACTTGTATAATCTATTAACTCATAAATCTTATTAGACCATGCTATATTCCTAGTAGTTGTTCCTAATACCTTAAAGTAAACGCTTAGAATATAGAGTTGATATAGCATCGTCAAGGAAACGAACGCTACTAATAGCATAGTAGCAAAAATTTTTTTACTGTCTACTATAGTGTGATATATTGAAAACATAGAATGCACTAACAATAAAGTAAAAAATGGATATAGAGTAAATGTATGCCAAGGTGCTGTTGCTTTTTTTGTTACTATTATTTGAATAACCTCCAATAGCAGTATTAGAAGAATAAAAAAATATACCTTCTTATATTTTTTAACAAAAACATTCTCTCTACTTGTTAAATTTAAAATCATCCCAATAACAATAACGAGTCCATAAAAATAAACTATATATATATTAACCCTAGTGTCTTTGAATGAATAGATATATTTCAAAAAATTTGTTCCATTAAATAAGTAAAACATTAGCATAAGTTTCTTTTCTACTTTACTAAACAAGCCATCAAAACCAGACATTTCAACCAAATTAAATCTCATTGTTATTAATACGAAATAAGTGATATACATCAAATAGCTTATTAGTATAGCAAAATAGGGCACAAGAGCTTTGTAATTTCTTTCGACTATTTCTTTACATAGTATATTGAATTTAAAAATAAAAATTGCCGCATAAAAAGCATTTATAAACCATAAAAAATTAAGTTTATTAAAAAGCCCAAATCCCAAAACTACAAATCCAAAAAGAAGATGATTTTGAGATCTCTTTTCTATGAAAAATTTATAAAAAAAAACAATAGCCAAACATTTTGTAAACAGCTCAAGAGCATTAGGTCCTACGTCTAACCTTGTCATATAAATAAGTATAGGATCTAGAACAAGTAAAACCAATACCACTAACGAAAATTCTTTACTAAAAAACTTATATGTTATATTAGACACCATAAAGAGTGATACCATTGTAATTAAAATCACAGGCAACCTTAAGGTCCAAATATTCACTCCGAATAAATTAATTATCGGATAATATATATATGATTTCAAAGCTCCAATATAAGGCATAAGCAATAGTGGAAAGTCACCCCATCTACTCAAAATAAATGAGCTGTAATGTTTATCGTGTTGCGCTCCATTCACGAAAAGCAATTCGTCGTACTGAACTCCAGGACTGCTTAATTTATAACAGGCGATAATTAAATAAACACATAGTAGAGAAAAAACTATATATCTATATTTTTGATTTAAACCCTCATTTATAATTTCTATTTTTTCACTAAAGCGCATAAACATAAATCTTTATCTATTCTAGTTTGAAAAACGGCGCATGCTGAAGAATCCACCTTTAAGCCTAAAACTTCTTCAATTGCTTTTATATCGACCACTTTCAAATGGTGCATTAATAAATAATTGAAAGAGCTGCTACGAATTTGCTGTTGTAATTTTTGCTGATACAGGGTGGTATCTTTTGTCTTTATAAAATTCCCATGTATTCTTAAAAATCGAGTAGTCTTTGGGAAAAATGGCACAATATAGGCGATTGGCTCTCCCCCAGCCAAAACAATATTAGCTTTTTCCAGATTGGCTACTTTAGGTAATTCAACACCAAAATAAGAATCCGACCAAGGCAAACGTCCCCAGTCCATTCTTTCGATATTACATACAGTAATAATGCAAATCACTACAAATAAAACTCCTTTGACCTTCTTTTGAAATGAAAGTAAATCTAAAATAACTAGCACAAAGATTGGGCTCAAAATCTCCAATACCACAATATACCTGTATATAGAAAATGTTTTTTGCCACAGAATATAAGATATTACATAAAATGAAATAAAAAATAAATATATTTTATAATTAGGACTACTAAATAGTTCTGATTTTTTTTTGGAAAATAGTTTATAAAAAACAAAAAGCAAAAGACAAATAAGAGCAGTATAGCATATTGCTAAATGAGGGTCTTTAAAAAGCAATTCCGATGTGTAATTTTGTTTTTTTATAAAGTAATATGGATAAAACAATGTCTGAAAAATATCTTTAGGTAAAAATCGCTTATCAGTAAAATTATTATAATTACAATAAGGCGATTTGAAATATTTATTAAAATAAGGATACAATGGATTGCCAAAGTTAATCCATAAGGTATACATCCAATAGCCAATAGAAGCCATAAAGCCAACAAAAACTGATACAGAATACGTAAAACTGATCTGAATATATTCTTTAAAATTTTTCGCAATCCAGGCAAGCGATAAGACAAGTGCTATTGGGTAAATCGCAATAGTCAATTTCAAGCCAACGCCAAAACCCATAACTAGTCCTGACATTAACAAAACATTCCGACTAACCTTAACTTCTTTCTGGTTGTAACGCTCAAGTAATTGATTTATTAAAAAATATAGCCCCGCTAAAACAAAAACACTAACTATATTATCGCCAAAGGTAGTGCCGATCTCCGCTATATTTGCTACTCCATAAAAACCCATAACACAGGCGAAAAGAACTATCCAATTTTCAAAAGCTATTGTAACGCTTAAAACCACCTTCTCAGCGATTAAGTAAAAAATAAATATATTAACTCCTTGTATACAGCCTAAAATAAAACCTACATATATAGGCTTGCAATTTTGTATCATCCAATAATTCAAAAAATCTATTGCGGGGTTATTATAGGACTGAATCATTGCTGGAGCAAAATCAAATAATAGCCTATTATTAAAAAATGCATAAGGGTTATAGAAGTGATAATTTCTAAGATCCCAATTGGTATCTTGCTGAAACACTATTGACAGTAATCCACCAAATAACGAACAAAGAATAAAAAGGATTACCTTTTTATTTGAAAGTAAAAACTGATAAAATTTATTATATAGTAGCATTTGAAAATTTTAATATAAAACGAAATCTATGTAAAAAAAATGGTATTACTATAAGATCAGTGGCCCAAAAAATGGTACTTTCTTTTAGCTTGATTTTTAGTCGATTCTTCTGAATCAGATTCTCTAACATAAGACAAATAATACAACCCATCTTAAAAAATAGAACTCTCAGAAGCCAACGTTTATGTCCACACAAACGTTTCTCTCTTCGAAGTACCACTGATTTATTAATGGTTAATCAAACAACAGTGTTGCATAGTGAAAAGCAATTTGTGGAGACACAAACTGCGGCTGCGATTTCAGGACGAGACGAATAATTGCAACCGAAGCCAAAGTTTGTGTCCACACAAACTTTTCTCCTGCACTCGCACAGATCATAAATATATAAAAGGTAGTCGCTTGGGCTTGGACGAGACAGCATTTGTATCTGCCCGGCCTCACAAATGCACTTGTTTAATCCATAGAAATCACTCGGGCTAAAGCACAAGCGACTACTTTCTGGTCTGAGCAAGTGCGAGATTGGACATAGGATGTTGGATGTTAGATGTTAGATAAAAACGACTTTGCTTTGATCCATGACAAAGCATTTTGGAGACAAAGCAATACAGAGGGCAGTCCTATTCAAATAAATTCAGCTCAGGTGTATCAAACTGAATTCAAAAAAATTATCTTTAGTATAGATTTACATAGTACTAACATGGAATAGTATATCCTAGTTAGAAGAATACTCGTATAAATAATTTACAACTACCTACTATCTATACCCAACTATATGCAAAGCCTTCTTAGAATAAAGTTTTTAATACTCTTGATAAACTCCCTATTGCTTTTTAATACGTATTGTCTTGCACAAAAGAATAAGAAATTATCCAAAGAGGAACTTAAAGCCAATGAAATTAAAGCATGCAATAAATCATTGTGTACCATTGCTTATACTGCCATCGATGAAAACTATGAAAGGAATATCCTACTAATCGATAGTTTAGTATCCTTAGGAGCTTCTGTAAATTGCACCTGTGAAATTACTAGCACTCAATTCGATGCGGTTAACTACCTCAAGAATGCTGTAGCCAATTCTTTTTCTAGATTCTTCTTTCATAGAAGTTCCCATCCCTACAATGAAAGTGAGACCATCGTTCACCCCTATACGCCAGCGGCTTTACTGGCTGGAAGTAAAAAATCAAAAACGCTTGAATATATTGTTACAAAATACAAGGCAGACCTAAACCTACCAAGTGAAAACAATACAGTTCCCTTAGATATCGTATTTAGCAGAAATGATTTAGAGGAAATAAAGTGGATAATACAGTTAGGTGCCGACCCAATGAAATCCTCTATATGCACAATAGACCAAGAGACCGTTGAGTATTTACTTACAAAAGGTGTCACTGTATCCCAGCTCAACTGGAATTTTATTGCACAACATGTTGAAAAGCCAACAAGCTTTAATCAACCTGAAAAGGAAACACTATTATTGACCTATATAAAAAAATACAAACCAGATTTAAGTGGTTTTACTGATCTACGTATACCAAAAAAATTAAAACCTACTACTCTTGATACACTATACGCAACAGGATTGCCAGTAAATAAAGAAGATATTTATTCGTATTTAAACGAAGCTAACTCCTCCAATTTCATTCCCTATGCAAAAATTTTTATTAAATACAAAGCAAACCTATCTGAATGCACTATTATAGGCTGTCCAATAGAACTTGCCATTGACCGCTCTACAAAGGAGGCCATTCTGCTCATTGCAGACAACGGCGGATTAAAAACAACAAAAAAAATATACCTACGAAAACCAGAAATTTGCGAACTCTTATTAGAAAAGGGATTACCAATAGACAATTTGCAAATTGAGTGTTTGTTTGATTATGAAGTAATCCTTAAAAAGGTTTTAGAAACCTACCATCCAATTCTATCTACTTTCAAAAATGAGTTAATGTTATTAAATGCCAAACCAAAAATTTTTGAACTGTTAGTAGAACATGGATACAAGCCAACTGAAAACTTTATGACATCTGTCAATAGTTGGAAAACCGATGGAACTGCTGTGAACTATCTGAAAATTTACATAGCAAATAATTTCAAATTCAACCAAGTGGCCATAATGGAACAATCCATTCGAAAAGGCGATTTAGCATCGGTGAAAGTATTGATAGAAAATGGTTTCTCAAAATCTGACGTTTTCTATAAAGGCGAAACACCTTTTCAATATGCTTCAAGATTGGGCAAAAAAGAAATTGTGGACTTTTTAAAATAAACACTACGTTGTAACTAGGAATACACCGTATTATTCTGAAATAGAGCAAACAAGAAGCGTCATTACATGGAGGCCACGTGCAAGCATGGCCAATGAAGGAATCTGTTTGCTACGAAGCAAAAAATAATGTTAGTGTTGCATAATAATAGTGCTTTGTCAGGGGGACAAAGCAAGGTGGGGGGAGACTGCGCCAGCAGGGTTATTCTTCGTCTTTATAGTTTTTCTTCTCTTCAACAGAGAGAATCTCATCTTCATACAAATTATCTTTTGAATCAATATATTCTAAAACTATCTTGTCTTCATACTCTGGTTCTACCTTCAAATATATTATTCCCACTAAATTAAAATCTCTAGCAAGTAGTTCCCATTCAATAGGAATTGCATACTCTCGACATTCGGGAATAATGTACGCTTCAAAATACCTGTTATCTTTTTGAATTAGTGGTTCATTATCCTTTGGCGAATATGATATTCGGTTATTATCAATATAAGTTCTTTTATACTTCAGGAAAGACATATCAATCATTCCCATTGAGCCTGTTCCAAGTTGATCCATTATCTTTTTATGTTCTCCAACAACAGTGAATTTAACCCTCCAATCCTCAATAACATTCGTTCCTGTGTTTGCCATAATTATCTCAAACGAGCATATCGCTTCATTCACTCGGCCTTGACTTATTGAGATAAAAGCTGGGCTTGGAAACTGAAACTTTTTTCTCCATTCTAAATTCCCAAGAAGTGCAGTTGTCCCAACATCAAGTCGATCAAGTTCAGGTTCTCTAACTAGGTATCTTTTTATTGTTCGGATATATTTCGGTCTAATTATATATTCAGATTGAAAATCATTCAATGAGATTTCAAAATTAAACTTTGTCTTATGTTGTTTGTTTCCAACCCAAAAATTATAAGTATCCTGATTATCATCAATTAAGTCAGCAATATCTTCCCAACAAAAAAGTAGAATTTCAAAGCCTCCTTTTTTCCTGCTTTCAATATCCTTAATCCTTACATATTCTTCAACTGCTGAATCCTTATTCATTGTTGTAGCAAATATGAAGACAGCTAATGCAGGTTTGAAATTTTGAGCTTTAGCAATTTCTTCATCAATTTCTTTCTTTGTCAGTTTCGCATTGGTATAATCATCTTTTCCCTTACATTGAATTCCCCAATAGTTCTCCTCACCCTTGGGTACTCCATAGACATCTACCCCTGCTTGTGGCTGACCATTTCTTCCATTCTTTTTTATTTTCATTGAAATATCCCAAATCTCACCCCAAAGCTGTTTGCAAAGGGTTTCAAAGTCTGGCCAGTTTACAGGCTTTTGGATGGTCTTCTTCATTTTTTCATAATAATGTCTAACGTTTGTATATACGCAACTCCCAAAACTTGCGTATATTTCTTCTTTAGTTTTGGGTCAATATATTTGGTCAAGAAAAACCCGATTTGAATTAATATATTGATTATTAAGTAGCGCATTTTCATTATCTCTTTTTGGGAAACCTGCGTATCTTCATTATCCAATTTATTTATATTTAGTTACTAGCCGATTCTTAAAAATATCGCTATCAATGATAAAGATTTGCCTTCATATATCCAAATTGCCGAGCGGGCTTTTCATGCGTTCTGCTCTTTGTCTAGACTGTGATTCTTCTGATTAATGTGATTTTATGACTTACTTTTGTCGTTTGGTTTATATTTTTTATTAGTAAATCGTTTAAAAATTAGGCTTGTTTCACCGAAATTGATAAGCAGACCAATTTCAAGATTGTAGGCTTCAAGATAATTTATAGCTTGAGCAAAGTGATTATCGTCCAGTGTGGTGGTGGCTTTTAGTTCTACTGAAATAATCTCTTCCACCAGAAAATCCACCCTTCTTGTTCCAATGTTTTGTTCTCTGTAAAAAATATCCATCTCAAACTCTCTGTTAAATTCCA
>JANOTP010000095.1:0-14846 GCA_031416415.1 Cytophagales bacterium
CGTCGCTAAGGCAAGCGTGCCATAAAAAGACAAAAAGACTCCAAGAAGAGCCAGAATATTTATATTTATTTTAAATTTTCGCAATTAATTTAAATTAAATAGTATCAGGCATTCCTGTTTTGTACTGAATTGTATGTAGAAATAATTGATTCATTTAGTAAAAAATCAAGCCATTTTCAGCGCTAGTTTTATTAATTGTTCCAATGATATAGTTTCCCCCTCTTTTTTAATAATTATATCGAGGTTTTTCTCTGCAATATTCTTAGTAATGCCAAGCGTGATTAATGCTGATAACGCTTCATTGCGTTTAGTATTGTGTAGATAATTATTAGACTGAGTGTCAGTTAATAAAACATCTTTTTTCATCTTATCTTTCAGTTCCAAAATCACTCTTTGAGCTGTTTTGGCTCCTATACCCTTGATACTTTGAATGGCTCGAATATCTTCAGAAGCAATCGCTTGTTGAACACCCGCTGCATCCATGGAAGAAAGCATCACCATTGCTGTACCTGGGCCAATTCCAGAAACAGAGATCAGTTCCTGAAAAACTTTTTTTTCAGTGGTATCATAAAATCCAAATAGAGAATGGGCATCTTCCTTGATCTGAAGATGGGTATGTAGCTTACATTTCCCCTTTATTTCTTTGATGGCCGAAAAGGTATTGAGTGAAATCCGAATATGATAACCGACTCCAGCTGCTTCTAATATGGCATGTGTAGGTTCTTTATGCGTAAGTTCCCCTTCTATGTATGATATCATTAAAACAGTTTTATTAAACAGATGGCAGTATATAACTAGTAAAAATAACTGTTTTTTGTGGATTAAAAAAAAACTAAGGATTGAAGTTTCAACCCGTAGCAATAATTTTACATATACTTTTCTTCTGCCTCGGTATTCATGTCTTTTTCAAAACTACCAAAACTATCCACTTTTAAATCAAATGTATTGACAGATGGTTTATAAATATCTTCGAAAGCCATAGTAATCGTGGCATGAACCCAAGGAATGATTACCAGTAAACCTAAACCAAGTGTAAATAAAACAGAAAAAAAAGAAATTAAATACATGATAATTAACATCCCCAAAATAGGGAAGAATTTTTTAAAAGCCACCCTTCTACTTCCTTCAAATGCTACCCAATAATTATCATTGATAAATAACAGCACATGAAATGAGAAAATATATACTACAAAAATTAATAGCAAAGGAATAGACAACAATAAAATAACCCATATCATTGAATGTATGACATCAATATTTGGACTCGTATAATTTCCGCCATTAAACACTTTATAATATAAAAAAAAAGACAATGGTGCAATAGCTAAAGTCATAAATAGAATTAAAATCACAGTAAAACCAATTACATTTCCTGGTTTTTTAAAATAGGAAAAGAAATCGTTAAACTGAACAGGTTCGTTGTGTTTTACTTTTCTAATTACGGTCAATACACCCCCATGAATTAACATTTCAATAAAAAACAATATCATCTTTCCAACAACAGGTACCAGCTGTAAGCCAATAGCAATAGGAAGACTCAGAATTAACAACCCTATAAAACCACCTGCATTTTTCTTGACAATGTCAAATCCTTCAGACATGTATTTCCCCATTTTAAATTCAAAGGGATTATCGGCAATAGCGTACAATTCTTCTTTTGTCATAATAATAAAGTTCAAATAAAAAATGATGGTTAAGTTGAATGGTTTTTAAACCTTTTCTTTTTGCAAAATTCAAAACACTTTCATATAATTTCGCCTTTTGGAGGGGAAGAACGACGATATTATTTTTTTTAAATCAATTTAGCATGCGTCAAAAGCCATCGATCAGGCACTTCACCTTTGTTGGCCATTAAATAGTCGTTATAACTACAGGGTACAATTGAATTTCGCGCAAGCTTAGCTTTTCCTTCAGGATAGGGAACTTCCATCCACCATTTTTCAGTAAAAGTGTTTTTATAAAAAACCAATTTCCCCAATCCTGATTCGATTGATACTAGGTATTTTGTATACTGTGGACCTGAAACATCTATATCTTCTTTACGAGTATAATATCCTTCCATAAAATACCAAATCATAGTGGCTATAACCCCCGCCGTTTGTGCCTTTACGTCTTCTTCTGGATTATATTCATAAAAACCAATAGAGGTTAATTTTGTACTCAACCCAGCATACCAACACAGCATACAAGCTTCTTCACCCGTGAGTCCGAAAGATTGACTGTTCTTATTTCCAGGGGCATCGGTTTGTCGAATAGCAGAAACATCAAAACTCAACATATCCGCATCACGAACAACGGGCTCCATATCAATTATTCCTTCACGAATGCGCCCTACACGATAAGCCTCAAAATGTAATTTCTCAAGCACATTAATTACTTCTTGGTCATTCAGGTAAGTCTGATATCCAAGATGACTATAATTAAAAATAATATTAGGCTGATGAACAAGTATGCGATGAATATGGTGTTTACTCTGATCTTCTTTGCTTCCAGCCATGTCAATAAAAGCATCTACATTCAGCATGCTTATTAGCTTTCCAGTATTTTCGTACGATAAGAATTGACCGAAATCAAGATCTTGAGTACCACCAAGTATAACCGGTAAGATGTTCAATTGCATCAGCATTTCACATACTTCCTTCACTCGAAGATAAGTATCTTCTACGGTTTCTCCACTTCTAAGATTTCCAAGATCAGCCGTTTTCAATTTTACATTTCCTTTTTTTAAGGAATATAATTTTTTTCTAATTTCATCAGAACCATTAGAGGCACCTACATTTGTAAGACTTCCTCGGTCTTCTGCAACACTAAATATAGCGACACTAATTTTATTGAGATCAGGAAAATCTGTATTGAAAATTCTAATGTTGGCACCAAACAAAGATGCATCGTCTTTGTCTTTACAAAGATCTTCGCTTAAAGGGTCGAAAAATATTCTTAAATCCATAGTTAAATATCCGAATCAATCTTTAAATAACAAATATTGAAGATGTTTTATTACCCACATGGCTCCTACTGAACGAAGGGTGCATTATTATTTTTTAACCTTAGGTTTAATAATCAACCTAAGGGACTGATCGTAGGTAATATAATTCCAAGACCAATTAATAAAAATGAGAAGTCGATTTTTCATTCCTAATATTGCCATCAAATGCACAAACATCCATATTAACCAAGCAAAAAAACCTTGGAATTTTCCAAAGGCGAGATCGGCAACGGCCTTATTTCTTCCTACTGTAGCCATGGAGCCAAGATCTGTATAAAAGAAAGGTTTTATTGGCTTCTCCTTAATACCATTAAGTATATTTTTAGCCAATAGCTCCCCTTGTTGAATAGCAGGTTGAGCGACTTGAGGATGCCCATTTGGAAATTTATCCTCTATCATCAAAGCCAAATCACCAAGAGCATATATGTTATCATACCCTTCGACTTTATTGTAGCGGTCTACTTTTATTCTGCCCGCTCTACCATATGATTCAGTCTTCAATCCCTCTATAGCGTTGGCTTTCACACCAGCTGCCCAAATAAGATTATTCGTCCTTAAACTAGTTCCGTCTCCTAGTAAAACATTTTTTCCATCAAAATCTTTTACAGCTGTATTCACCATCACTGTTACACCCAATTCTTCAAGAAAAAATTTAGCCTTTGTAGATGCCTGTTCTGACATGGGGCCGAGAACTTTTGGGGAATGTTCTACTAAATAAATTTTCATTTTTTCAAAATCTAATTCAGGAAAATCTTTTGGCAATACAGTTTTTTTCATTTCTGTTAATGTACCTGCCACTTCCACTCCTGTAGCGCCACCGCCTACTACCACTATATTCATCAAGCCTTCTCTTTCGTCTTCGCTCACCGCTGACAAAGCATCTTCAAAGTTTTGCAATAAACGATTTCGTAACGCTAGCGCTTCACTTACGGACTTCATTGGAATAGATTTTTCAATAATATTTTGCATTCCAAAAAAATTAGTATCAGCACCCATTGCCAATACTAGAAAGTCATAACTTATTTCTCCCAGCCCTGTAAGTATTTTACGTTCATTAGTAGCGACACTAATTACCTCTGTCACCCTTATATGTACATTTTTCTTTTTATGAAAAATCTTTCTGAGAGGAAATGATATTGCGCTAGGCTCTAGTCCTGCTGTAGCTACTTGATAAAATAAAGGTTGAAATTGATGATAATTATTTTTATCAATTAAAACTACTTGCACCTCCATTTCATTAGAAAGTTTTCTTGCTAATGCAAGTCCTCCAAATCCAGCGCCTACAATGACTACTCTTTTTTGTGAAGTTTCAGGTATATTAGGTTGCATATTTTTCGTTAATTAAAGTTAAAAGTAGTAACAAATGGTTAGTTTCCAATTTTTAATATTTCCCACACTAGTTCCGGCTCGAAGCCTTTTCCAATAACATATTGAGCAATTTTATGTTTTCTCTTGTAGGTATTTTTTTCTTTTTCGCTTACGTCACGCTTCTCTATTAAGAGCAGTAACATTTTGTGGTATTCTTCCTCTGAAATTTCTTTCATCGCCTGACGTATACAGTAGTCAGAAATTTGTTTATTTTTTAATCCTTCCTGAATTTTTCTTCTGCCCCAATGTTTTATTCTAAACTTTCCACCGGCATACATTTTTGCGAATCTTTCTTCATTCACAAAATTCTCTTGGATCAATTTAACTATTATTGATTCAACTGCATCCTTATTTAAACCATAAGCGTATAATTTATCACGAACCTCCTGTTGAGTTCTTTCCTGATAGGAACAAAATGCACCTATTTTCGTAAGTGCCTCTTTATCAGTGTAAGATTTTTCTTTTTTAGATAAGTTCATTTTATTACATTTACGCAACTAAAGTATAATATAATTGAGAAATAAAAAGGCATTACTGATTCTTTTTCTTGCAAATGGTATTTCAGGCTTTGCTCAGGGTATTACGATGTTGAGCATACCATGGTATTTTGCAAGTCAAAATCAATCTTCAACATTCAATATCTACTATGCTCTCGTTACTCTTGGTTCTCTCTTTTGGGGTTTATATGCTGGGGCTTTGGTAGATGGATTCAACCGTAAAGATGTCTTTTTAGGTACTAACTTTATAGAAGGTTTAATCGTGCTTTCTATTGCCTCTTTAGGATTTAAAGAATTCGCTTCTCCTGAGTTAAAAGATCATGCTCTTCCTACCGCACTTATTGTAATGGTATTTGCTACAACCTTTTTTGGTTATATCATTCATTATCCAAATCTTTACGCCTTTGCCCAAGAAATATCTGATCCAAAAGATTATACTAAAGTCACTTCTTATATTGAAATTGTAGGTCAATCTACTGCTATTGCAGCCGCCGCTTTAGGAGTATTCCTTTTAGAAGGAGTCGATTCAATTGAATCTATTCCCTTTATTGGCACTGTACCTTTGAAAATAGAGAAATGGGAATTACATGAAATATTTCTGCTTGATGGTATAACCTATATTTTATCTTTCATCATGATCATTTTCATCAAATATAAACCTGTTAAAAATCTGGCTCAGTTTGATGAAGGCGACTTAAAAGACAGATTAAAATCAGGTTATGATTTTCTTATACGAAATAAATTAGTGACCATTTTTGGAGTATGTTCTTATTCCATATTTATAGTATTATTGGTTGAACGTTTTAGTATGCTTCCTATCTATGTTAAAAATAATCTTGGTGGTGGCGGAGATGTATTAAGTTTCTCAGAAGTAATGTATGCGTTGGGATCTCTTTTTGCAGGTTTTATGGTAGGTAGTTTTCTAACCAAAATGTCAATCCCAAAATCTATTATAATATTTATTTTCTTTACCTCAACAGGTTTTTTTATTAGTGCTATGTTTGACAATAATATAGTTTTTTATATTGTCTCTTTTATGTTTGGAATAGCCAATGCAGGCTCTAGAATCTTCAGAATATCGTATTTATTTATGTTGGTTCCCAATGAACTCACAGGTAGAGTAAATAGTATGTTTAATGTTATCACTACTGTTTTTAGATTGATTTTCATTCTTACCTTTAGTTTGCATTTCTTTGCTAAAGAATCGAATATCGTAATTGCCTACATGATACTTGGTTGCTTTACTTTGTCTGCAGGTATTATTTTGATCGTTTTGTATAAAAAACTTCTTAGGCTTACCGAAGGCTTATCCGATTCAGAAAACGCACATCATTAAATTATTATGATTTTATCAGGAAAGATTGCAGAACTCATTGGAGCTAAAGTTATTTCCTATTATTCCGATTCACCCATTCACTATCTTCTTCTCGATAGCAGAAAAATAATTTCTCCCGCACACTCACTTTTCTTTGCTATAAAAGGCGTAAGACACGATGGACATCAATTTCTATCTTCGCTGTATAAAAAAGGTGTGCGAAATTTCATAATTGAAAAAGCATCCTTACCTAATCTTTTAGACTTTCCCGAAGCAAGTATATGGGAAGTTTCGTCCAGTATAGAGGCACTTCAAAAAATTGTTTCCTCACATAGGAACACCTTCGATCTGCCTGTTATAGGAGTTACTGGAAGTAATGGTAAAACTATAGTTAAAGAGTGGCTGTCTCAATTACTCAACAAGAATTTTAGTATTGTAAAAAATCCAAAAAGCTATAACTCCCAAACGGGTGTTCCTCTATCTGTTTGGGAAATAAACCAACATCATACTTTAGGAATATTCGAGGCCGGCATTTCACTTCCTGGAGAAATGACAAAATTAGAAAAAGTAATCCATCCTACACTGGGAATCTTCACTAATATTGGTCCTGCGCATAACGAAGGATTTAGTAGCTTAGAAGAAAAAATTAAAGAAAAACTTAATTTATTTAAACATACGGCTCTAATTTTCTATAGAAAAGATCATTCTGAAATACATAAACAACTCAAAAATCACACTACCTTTTCGTGGTCTACAAAAGAGACTGCTGATTTACAGATTATAACTATTAAACAGAATGGATCAGTTACAGAACTAACCTTCTTATATCTAAAGACGCACCATAGCCTTACCTTACCATTTATTGAAGAGGCTTCTATTGAAAATATACTTCACTGTATTTGTTTGCTTTTATATTTCAAACTATCGATTCCTGAAATTCAAAATAGAATTAATTTACTACAGTCAGTTGCCATGAGATTAGAATTGAAAGAAGGAGTTAATGGTTGTTATATAATTGATGACACTTATAACAATGATGTTTCGGGTCTTACCATGGCCATAAATTTTCTATCACAACAAAAACAACGTAGTAAAAAAACAATTATCCTTTCTGACCTATTGGAATCAGGGATGGAAGAACAAAAATTATATTCTCAGATAGCTGAAATGTTTAAAGAAAACGGCATTTCAAAATTAATAGGGATTGGCACTATAATTCAGAGAAATAAAACTCTTTTCAATGCTATACCATCTGTCTTTTATGATACTACTGAAGAGTATTTAAAACAACTCAATCCAAAAGAATTTGAAAATGAAATTATTCTTTTAAAAGGAGCGAGAGTATTTACGTTTGAAAAAATTGTTCGCCAATTGCAACAAAAAGTTCATGGCACAGTACTAGAAATTAATTTAGACGCCCTTGCTCATAACTTAAATTTCTACCGATCGCAACTTAACCAAGATACAAAAATCATGGCTATGGTAAAAGCTTTTGCTTATGGAAGTGGAAGTTTTGAAGTAGCGAATCTCCTACAATTTCATCGAGTAGACTATCTTGCTGTAGCCTATGCCGACGAAGGCGTTTCACTGCGCGAAAACGGAATAACATTGCCCATAATGGTAATGAATCCCTCGTATCAAACATTCGATAAAATAATCCAATACAATCTAGAACCAGAAATTTTTAGTTTTAAAATTCTCTTTGATTTCCTTCATTACTTAAAAGAAAACAATCTCACTTCAACGGTTCATATAAAACTTGATACTGGAATGAAAAGGTTAGGTTTCGAAGAAAATGATATTGAAAAATTACTAACCCTACTACCACCCAACTCTTCTATAAAAATTGCTAGTATTTTTACTCATTTAGCTGCTGCAGACGATGAAATTCATAATCAATTTACAGCGCTGCAGCTAGTCAAGTTTAACAAGATGTCTACTATTCTAGAGGCTCACCTTGGCTATAAAACTATACTACATGCACTAAACTCTGCTGGCATAGTAAGATTCCCTGAAGCACAAATGGGAATGGTAAGACTGGGTATTGGACTTTACGGAGTAGAAGCAAATAATCTTCGTCAATCTGATTTACAAACTGTAGGGACACTAAAAACAATTATTTCACAGATTAAAAAAGTAGATGCGGGTGAAAGCATCGGATACAGTCGCAAAGCAATAGCCAAAAAAACTACTACTATTGCCACATTAGCCATTGGGTACGCAGATGGATATGATAGAAGTTTCAGTAATGGTATAGGTAGCGTACTCGTCAATGGTGTAAGATGTCCTGTGATAGGCAATGTATGCATGGACATGTGTATGGTAGATATAACAGAAGCAGAGGCTACTGAAGGTGACGAAGTGATCATCTTTGGTGATAATCCTTCCATTCTAGAACTTTCAAAACTAATTGGAACAATTCCCTATGAAATTCTCACAAATATCGGACAAAGAGTTAAACGAATTTTTTATGCTGAATAGATACTCTATTTTTTTAAGGTAATATTATGCTTTAACCAGACTAAAACCATCTCTTAATAATTCAATTTTTCCCTTACTTTATTATACACTTTAAAATAATTTCTGTAACTAAAACCTACTTGATTCAAATAATTAAAAAAAATATTCACAGTTCTTTTTAAAACTTATTCGATTATAAATACATAAAAACTTGAAATCTAACACTTGACACCGCAATTCAATAAACCGCAATGAATTAATGATAATGAAAATTAAGTTATGATAGGCAAGATCAGTAGTAAACTATACTAGTTAAATTAGTTGTCAAGCAATAATTTTGTTTTACCTTTCAAATTGAATAGTAGATAATATAAAACTTTTATTCATTTAAAGAGGACATACCAGCTAACATCAAATCTTTAAATTTAAATAAAAAAAGAATCCGTAATTTTTGGTAGGATAATTGTTAAGGATTGTCCAGCTCCAAATACTGATGATTTATCAAATCTAATTCAACCAAGTGGAGTCAAGCAATCACTATAATAAACAGGGCGATACTGAAAAGCCAAACGAGTAAGGAAAAAGAATAAAATAAAAAACATGAAAAAAAAATTATTGTTAATGGCTTTTGCTATTAGTGGATTTGCAGTATCAACATTTGCTCAAACGCCAGCAGCTGCAGAAATCAAATACCGCAGAAGCTCTTTGCATACCATGATTTTAGAAATGGAAGCCTTCCCACAAAAAGAAACTATTCTAAAAGCTTTTAACAACGCTCCTTTTCCAGACAAATACAACAATCACTCTTTAACAGATAAATCATTTGACCCTAAAAAATACGCTTTAACCGATGCTGAAAAAACAATAATAAATGGGGAAGAATCAACGAAAGATATGTCCGAATCGAAAGAAGTTCCCTTTCAAGTTGGAAAATATTTAACTCAAAATAAAATTGCGAATCAAGTTGTTGCAAAATGGTTCAACAGACAAGCAGATGGATCGTTTGACATGAATATGATTGGCGAAAGAGGATCTTATAACGCTACTCAAATGGAAGCAAACATTGCTAAGGGTTCTGCTAGAGGAACGTCTTCCTTATCTGATGCAGGTGTAGAGCTTCTGGGTAATACATTCATTGTGGTGTCAAAATTCAAATTCGTAAGTAATGAAGTTGTTGCTGCTGCTGTAAGAGAAACTGCGAAGGTTGCTGCTGGACAAATAAAAATGGAACCGCTAAAACTTGCTGCTCTAAAAGGTGCTGATATGGTATATGAAAAAACTAAAGAGGGTTATTCAGTTTGGACTACTTCATATTTATATAAATTGACATGGAACGATTCTATCGAAGCCATTTTTTACAACGATCTATGGATGGATAAAAAATCTCTTGACCCAAAGAAAAAGCTAGCCTTCGATAACTCTACTCTATTTTCATTAGAATTTATTGGTGATGAAAATGCAAGAGGACTTGTTACTTTTTCTTTAAATGAAAAAAGAACTGAGGATCAAATTATTGAAAAAGTTACAATCAGAACAATTGATGCTATTTATGCTAAACTTCAGAAAAAATACGATGTATTCAAACCAAAAGTTCCCTTGTTTTCTGGCGATCCACTAACTGCCAAAATTGGTATGAAAGAAGGACTAGAAGGTGGTGAGAAATTTGAAGTTTTCGAGCAAGTATTCGACACTAAAACAGGATTAACCAAATACGACAGTAAAGGAACTATTTCTGTTGACAAAAATTCAATTTGGGATAACAGATACAATGCTGCTGATGAACCAGTAGTAGAAGGTGCAGCAAAACCTTTAGAATATACTACTTTCAAAGGGGGTAAAAAATTCTATGCTGGAATGCTTATTAAACAATTAAAATAAATACATTACTCCCACTATTCTATTGAATTAGAATGGTGGGATTTAATTTCTTTAACTTAAATTAACTACAAAATGAAAACAATTCTTAAAAAAACAAATTTGTTATTATTACTAATAGTAGGATTTTCACTATCGGTAAATGCTCAGGCACGTAAAAAAGCAGACACGCAAACGGTACAATGGAGATACGAACTTGAATGCGTTTCTACAGGTGCAGCGGGTTCTTATTTAGTAAAAGTGTGGTCTTATTCGAAAAAGGCAGATGTAGCCTTGGATCAAGCAAAGAAAAATGCGGTACATGGAATTGTTTTTCAAGGATTCACAGGTGCTGGTGCTGGCTGTACTCAAAAACCTTTAACTAATAACCCAGCGTTAGAACAAGAAAAAGAAACTTTCTTCAAAGAATTTTTTGCTGACGGTGGCAAGTACATGAAATTTGTAAGCAATTCTGGAGATGGCAATAAAGAAGTTGTTAAAGTAGGAAAAGAATATAAAGTAGGTGTAGTAGTTTCTGTATCAAAAGATTTATTACGTAAAGATTTAGAGGCAGCAGGAATTATCAAAGGATTAAGTTCAGGATTCTAATCAATAAATTTTATAACTATGACAAATAAAACAATAATCATATTTACAATCGCCTTTGGCATGTTCTTAACTTATGGTTGCACAAACCATCAAAAGAAAATGTCTGGCAATTATACTTATAAAACAGAATGTTTAGGTGTAGAGCTAGATGGCTCAAATACTTTAAAAGGATGGGGCAACGGTCGTAACAGAGAAGATGCTATAGAACAAGCTTATAAAAATGTATTAAGAGATGTAATTTTTGTTGGCATCAGCAATGGAAAACCCGATTGCAATGTAAAACCTCTTATTTTTGAAGTAAATGCTCAAGAAAAATACGAAGATTATTTTAATAAATTCTTTGCTGATGGAGGTCCCTATAAAGCATTTGTATCTGATAAAGATGGCAAAAAAAACCACCCAGAAGTATTAAAAGAAAGAAAACAAGCGGGATCTCAAGAAACATACGGTTTAGTTATTCGTGTCCTAAGAGCTGACCTTATTGCAAAATTGAAAGCCGACGGCATACTTAAATAATATCATCCAATTAAAAATACATTCAAAATGAAAAAGATATTTAACACTTTATTATTCGCCTCTTTTATCATGCTTGGTTTAAGTTCGGCATATTCTCAAGCAAAGAAACCAACCATTATGATTTTACCAAGTGATGTTTGGTGTAGCAAAAATGGTTATATGACTGAGTTTGACAATCAAGGTACTATTGTAAAAGTTCCAGATTACAAAAAAGCATTTCAAGAGAACTCTGATTTACTTTTAGTAATAAGCAAAATCAATGGAATGATGGCAGATAGAGGTTTCCCATTAAAAAATGCAGAATCGGTTTTGAAAACCTTAGCGGGAGAAAATGCAGAAAACGCAATGTTGACAAGCAAAGGCGGAGCAAGTGTAGCTGAAAGCCCTGTTGACAAACTTAAGAAAACTGCAAAGGCAGATATAATTATGCAATTAACTTGGGTGGTAAATGCAACTGGTCCAAAAAAATCAGTAACCTTCAACTTACAAGGATTAGATTCTTATACGGATAAACAAATAGCTACTGCTACAGGAACTGGAGCACCTTCTTTTTCTGCTGAACTATCTGTTTTATTAGAAGAAGCTGTTCTAGCACACCTTGATAATTTCAACAACTCTTTACAAGCTCATTTTACAGATATGTTTGAAAATGGTAGAGAAATAATTATAAGAGTTAAGAAATTTGATTCATGGGGAAATGATTTCGAAACAGAATACGAAGGCAAAGAATTAAGTTCAATAATAGAAGATTGGCTTACAAAAAACACTGTAAAAGGACGTTTCAGTACATCTGATGCAACTGAAAATATGATGTTATTTGAACAAGTAAGAATTCCTTTGTATGATGCAACAGGAAAAGCAACTGATGCAAGAGGATTTTGCAAAGACTTGCAAACGTATTTAAAAACTGCTCCTTATTTAATCGTAAATAAACTTATGATGAAAGGATTAGGACAGGCTACAATTGTTTTAGGTGACAAATAATTAACCTTTAAAAACTAACAAAAATGAAAAAATGTAAATTAGTGTTAATGCTAGCTTTTGCATTCTGTATTAGCTTTGCACATGGACAAACATCAACCGCAAAAGCGAATGATGGAAGTAAACTTATGCTTGCGGCATGGGTACCAAACCAAATTGATAATATGCCAGAAGCGGCTAGAAAAAATTTGGAGAATAAACTGACCCAAATAGTAACAGCGAATGGAATGAGTGGAGATGCGAGAAACACTAGATTTATTGTTTCTGCAAACGTGGTAGTAGCTACTAAAGATATTACTCCTACTGCTCCTCCAATGCACGCATATACCTTAGATGTAACCTTGTACATGGGGGATGGATTCGAAGGGAAAAGCTATGCTAGTTATTCTACAACTGTAAAAGGTGTAGGCGAAAACGAAACAAAAGCATATAATGCTGCACTTAAAAATATCAAAACAACTGATCCCAACTATAAAGATTTTATAGATAAAGGAAAAGCGAAAATCATTGATTACTATAATAGTCAATGTGATATTATAATTAAAGAAGCAAAAGTTCTTGCTGCGATGAATAAATTTGACGAAGCAATTTGGAAATTAACTTCTGTACCTAATGTTTGTACAGACTGTTTTAATAAATCTATGATTGCTGTTGCTCCAATATTTCAACAAAAAATTGATTTTGTTTGTAAGACTAATGTAAGTAAAGCGACTTCTATTTGGAATGCAAATCCAACTGCAGAGGGAGCTGCAGAGGCAGGTGAGTTACTTTCTAAAATAGATCCTAATGCAGCCTGTTTTAAAGAATCTAAAGCTTTATCAGACAAAATAGGAAAAAGAATGTTAGAAATTGACAAACGTGAGTGGAACTTTAAATACGACAGTGAAATTGGTCTAGAAAGAGACATGATTAAAGCATATCGTGATGTAGGTGTTGCTTATGGTAATGGTCAACCACAAAATGTAACGTATAAAAGCTTGTGGTAGTTTGATTCATTCTAGTCATCCACGATTTTAGAATATTACTATTTCAACAAAAAATAAGTTCTAATGCACCATTAAGGTGTTCATTAGAACTTATTTTATTATTAATAAAATCTGTTGTGTAATTTAATTGATAGCTATTAGAGTAAGAGATACGCTACTTGATTTTTGAATTAAATCACCCCTCCAATACTATTTTGAATTCCGTAAAGACTCCTTCGCTACTTTCTACACTTATCGTACCCTTCAGCTTTTCGACTGCCTTTCTAGCGAGATAGAGGCCTAAGCCATGCCCTTTAGAATGTATATTTCCGCGATAAAACATATTAAAAATATTGGGGATAACATCAGCGGGAATGCCACAGCCATTATCCCAAAAAGCAAGGACAATATTTCCTCCTTCTTTTTTACAAGAAATAATTAGACGATGTTTTCGATCCTCCATTTTAAAACGAAGTGAATTTTCTATCAAATTTTGTACGATAGGATAGAGAAGCTTTTTATCTGTAGAAAGTATTTCTGATTTATTTATTTGTATGTCGATATTTACAAAGCCATATAAATTATTGAATTGCAACAATGCTTCTTGTAAATATTCTTCTATGTAAATTGTTTCCTTTTGTATTTTATGATTAAAAATAGTGTATACATTATTAAGTTTCTCCATAAGAAACTCCATATCTTGGATAGTTTCTATGAATTTTTGGTTATACTGAATTGCTTTTTCATCTTTTACATCTTTTAGAGCAAGTTGCGCAAGTCCTTTCAAACGAGCAATAGGCCCTTTTAAATCATGATAAGAAGCATATAAAAACAAATCCAATTCTCTTTCCGCTTCCTTCAAATCGGTATGTGTTTCTCTCAAACTTATAGTGCTTGAATCCACAAGATTTTTCAAATTCAAATTTATCAAGTGTAACTCTTTGTTCGCATCTTTGAGTTTTTCACGAGCTATCATCAATTCACCGTTTCGCTCTTCAACAGCTTCATTTTTTGATTTAAGAAGTTTATAGCTTTGCTCCAACGCTGTTTTTAATAAAAATTCTCTCTTAAAAGAATTATATCGGTACACAATTATTATAGGGTGTAAAAGCATTACAGTAATTAAGACCGCACCACCTTTTAATAAAAAACTGGAGATAGCTATATTTTCAAGGGTATAAAAAAAATAGAAATATAAAAGTATAGAACTTATAACAACTATTAATGAATGTTTCCAATGCCATAGTATGAACATAGAAGCTCCTAAAAAAACAGTGCAGTACGCTATATTATGC
>JANOTP010000096.1:0-8427 GCA_031416415.1 Cytophagales bacterium
GACAACAACAGCCAGAACTACAGCTCCAACAAATGTTGCTCCTCCACCTCCGGTTGCTCCGGCAACATTGAAACTGCAAAGTTTACCGGGAGGTAAAGGCTGTATATTCCTTGATTTCGATGGGCAGTATGTAGCAGGCACTATCTGGAATGGAGGCTCACCTATAAGCGCACTTCCTTCTGGCATGACAGAGGCAGAGATCCGTGAAGCTTATGATATTGTGAAAGAAGATTTCAGTCCTTTCAGCTTCAATGTTACTACAGATTCTACGGTATTCCTTTCTTACCCGCAGGATTTCAGGATCAGAGTAATTGTTACACCTACTACTACTGCGGCGCCCGGCACAACAGGAGCAGCGCAATTTGGCTCGTTCAAATTTAATGACAATACCCCTTGCTGGGTTTTTAATCTTGGAGGAAAAAATGCAGGCGAAACAGCTTCACACGAGGTTGGGCATACACTAGGCTTGCATCACGACGGAAGAGATGGTTTTTCAGGAACGACACATGAAGAACGTTATGCAGGATATGACAACTGGGCACCTATCATGGGAAACTCTACCAGCCGCATAACGACACAATGGAGCAAAGGAGAATATCCATATGCTAATAACCAGGAAGACGACATGGCTATTATAGCAGGCTATGCCAATGGTGTAGGTTATAGAAATGATGATCACGGAAGTACACAGGCTACTGCTACGCCATTACGTATGGATGCTAACGGTAATTTGTTTCCTGCAGACAATCATGGCATCATTGAAAGAGAAGGTGATTCGGATTTCTTCGTTTTTACTGCTGCAGTAACAGGATATGTATCCATCAGTATCCGTCCGGCAGACAGACATGCCAATATGAATATCTATGGAACTCTACACACGCCTACAGGATCATTTAACTCTGATATGTCAGGCACCTGGTCTGGGCTCTTCACCCATGTATTTGCTGGTAATATTTGCTATGTGGAAGTAAAAGCAGCCGACGGAAATAACCAGCCTATTTACGGCAACAGAGGATATTATGAAATTTCAGGCTCTGCCCGCGGAGGCCTGCAAGAAGTTGGTGAAAAAATTGGTGTTTTCTATAATGCTTGTAACTATGGAACGCAATTACATTCTCTTGAGGTAGGAAATTATACTCAATACGATCTCGATAACATAGATAACCAGATTTCTTCACTAACAGTAAAACCAGGGTATACTGTTGTACTTTATGAGAATGATAATTATTTAGGTAATTCCATTTCATTTTCAGGTGATGACGCTTGCCTGACCGATAATACTTTCGACAATAAAGTGAGCTCATTACGTATCTTCAAAGGAACGAACAGACCGCCTCAAGTGGCTATTTCTTCTCCTGATAACGGTGAAGTGATTTATACTCCAGCGACAATTGTGTTGAAGTCTAACCCATCTGACGAAGACGGAAGTATCAGCAAAGTAGAGTTTTATAATGGTGCTACCAAATTAGGTGAAACCACTGCTGCTCCTTACAATTATACATGGAACAGCGTGGCTGCAGGAACTTACACTGTTACTGCCGTTGCAACAGACAACCTGGGAGCGAAGACCACTTCTACTGCTAAAAAAATTACTGTAACAGCCTTCTCGGCCGCAGCAACGTTCTATCCAAACTGCAGCTATGGCGGAACTGCCGTTGGATTAGCACCTGGTACGTATTCTACTTCTCAGCTTCTTGCTAAGGGAATTGCAGATAATGATATTGCATCTCTTCAGGTGAGCAGCGGATATGAAGTGATTCTGTATAAATATGACTATGCATTTGATGGAGCCCAAAAGATAAGCAGCAACACATCTTGCCTCACTTCTATTGGGTTTGAAAATGTAACTTCATCGCTTGTTGTAAGACCGGTAACAGCCAATAAGGCACCTACGGTAACTATTACAACGCCATACAATGGTACGGTTTATAACTCCGCTGTAACTATTAATTTGTTCGCCGCTTTCTCTGATGTTGACGGAAGCCTTAATAAAATTGAGTTTTTCGACGGAGCAACTTTGATCGGGACGGCCTATTACCCTTCTGCTAATATCAGCTGGACACCAGCGGGTGGTACCCATACCATTACTGCTAAAGCATACGACAATGAAAATGCTTTTTCTGTTTCTAAGCCAATTACTATCACTGTAAATATTCCTGTATGTACTGCTCCTGAATGGGTGGCAGGTACTACTTATGTAGCGGGCAATACAGTTCAGCAGGGTGGTATCAAGTATTACTCCAATTCATGGAACTACAACCAGCCACCAAATCTGAACAATGGCCCTACCGGAAGCGGAAAACCATGGACAAGTCTGGGAACATGTACAAGCAGAGTAGAAGCAGCAGCAGCGGAATCAGAAGATACTGAAAAGAGCAGCAATACTTTGAAATTGTTCCCTAATCCTGGAAAAAGCTTTGTAAACCTGAACTTTGAAACTAAAAATGAAAGTGAAATATCTGTGCAGGTAATTGACCAGTTTTCCAGAACAGTGATCACCAAAACAGTACAAGGTGTATCTGGTCTGAACATTATTGAACTGAATGTATCGTCACTTGAAGCGGGTATTTATTTCGTTTCTGTTTCGGGCGGAGATCAGCATATCAGTACAAAACTGGTAGTACAGAAGTAATCTCAGCTATTGATTTATAAAGCTGCTCCTTCACGGGAGCAGCTTTATTTTTGTTCCAATCAGAGACTTGTAAGTCTTATTCCGGCGCTTCAGGCGGACGCTCTTTATATTCACTGCATCGTCGGAAACGTTGGCGACAGCGAGTTTAACGATTACCTGCAAATCTGAAACACTACCGATTACCACAACAATCCCTTAATAATAGATTTATCAATCGTTATTTTTTGCTTGTGTGGAAGCTGTGAATTACCTTGTCCTGATTGATATATACTGATTTCAAATATTAAGAATAAATCGTCAATATATATTAAACAGATTTCTTTAATAACTGTTTTTTCACCATCCGTACTCATTAAAATTTGATCTTTCAATGAACCCTGATCAACATAAATTTCCCAAGTTTCTAAAAATGTTATATTAGTAGAATCTATTTTTAAATTTACAGTATCATTATGTGACAGTAATCTTCTTATTGTAAGTGCATTGACAGCTCTTGATATGGTATCACTGTTAGAGGCTTTAAAATCTATTCTTACATCTTTACCAATCAGTGATTTATCTATAGAACTAACTGGCACATATTTAATATTCCAAGCTCCCTGAGAATAAACTTGCACACTATGTAAGAGTAAGAACAGGCAGAAAATTGAATACTTATTTAACATACTCTCTAGTTCTTTTTCTTGTTACCATTTTTATCTGTTCGAATATTCGAACGCTATTTGTATGGCTTTGCGCGGTTTCTGAGCTAAAAATAATACTCATTTTCAATCAATTATAAACGCAACACCTAATCCGATACATTACCCTCCTAAATCTACTTCAATTTTATTTTTTATAAAATATCCTAATGTATCCATATATTGAGATGGGGTATATAATCCAGAATCTAATTGCGTGCGATACTTTTCATTAACAAAAGTAGAATATTTAAGTAATGTATCTTTAGGGAATCTTTCATTAGATTTCAAATATTTTAAATAAATATTAACAACAAGATTCGCATATTCCATAGCTACCAAGTGGTAATAATCCTAATCCATCATGCAATACAAGAAATCTATCTAAAAATTGCTCATCGGTTAAAGTAGTATCATTCATTTTTTCTACTACATCGATTAATTTTTGTTTATCCCCTTTTAATCGCTTTTCAAATGCTAACTGTATATAATATTTACTACAGTCTGTAGACCAATCAATACAGTGATTAATCGCTACGTTTTCAATTTTGCGACTTATAACTTCCTTTGTTTGTTTACAAGAAACAAAACCTATTATTAGTACTATGATAAAACTTGTTTTCATTTCTTATATTATTCCGTTTTTTCCGATTCAGGAGGTCTAATAGTAGAGTCACTTTTCCCTTTCCCTTTATCCATTTCATCAAAATTCCATGAACGAGGAGTAATTTCTTTTTCACTTCCAAAAAAGATTCCTTTTACTCTATTTTTAACTTCAGAAATATCATACTTTTTATACTTAGGAACAATCATATCAGGAGCATTTCTCCGCCATGCTCTATCCAATCGCCATCAAACTTTAGCCCCAGAAATAAATTCTTAAACAACATTCTAAAATAACTAAACTGTTTGAATAACAAAAGTCTACAAAGTAAACTTCATACCCGGGGGAGGGCAGGTATAATGTACACCTGGTTAAAAAATGAGCCACCAACAAATCTGATACACTAAAGCTCTATTTTCGAAGATTTAATCACATATAAGTTCATACAACAAAGAAGGTGGTACAAATGTATCACCTTCTTTGTTGATTTTTCTAAAACTCAAAAATAAAACTTATTGATAATCAAATACTTAATGATCTACCAACAAATCTGATACATTACCATATCAGAGCAATATAGCATCATATTTTGCAAAAATTTCATGTATTATTTTCTTATACTTTTTATGATCAGCAGAATTATATTCAAATTCAGTGATAGGAATAGGCATTTTAAAAAAAGTTGTTTTTTCTCCCACTGATATTACATTTTCTTTACCAACGGCATCAATCAATTCTTTTTTGTGAGATTCAGATTTAAAATGTTTTTCTGTTATAATATTTCCCAAAAACGGCTGCCAAATCTTTGTATTGATGATCTTTTTATTTTCATCCAACAAGGTTACTTCCTTCTGCTGTTCTTCATTAAATGAAATAACATTTAAACCTGCTGCATAATAAGTAGGAGAATTGTTTCTAGGCATTTTAAGAACCAGCCCATACACAACTCTGGTAGGCCCATTCGATATGATCGAAATATATTTCCTGGCAATCGTTTCGATTAAAGAATCACCCAATATTTCTGTCCAATTATTCGAATTCAGGATAAAATCAATATGTCCCCAATTATCATCACTTTCAGGTAATGACATAGAAACAGTGATAGGCTGATTTAAAGAAAAACCGAATGAAATATCTTTACTTTCAAATGGATTTTCCACATCATCTATCTTATAGATTTCCAAAGTAACTAATTCATTTTCTAGAATTTTTTCCTCAATCTCAGCCGCCTTTTTTTCTGAATACTGAGAGCTTTTATTTTTCCAGATGTCTTTATGAATATACTTTACTTTAACCTTTGAGCTAATGCCATTTTCTTTACAAAAAGAAACAAACAAATGATACAACTCTTTAAATTGCTCATTTACTAGTATACCTCTAAAATAAATACTAATAATAACATCTGTTTTTATCATATAACTCTATTAAATTACTTTTATTTGACAGACTCTCATCTATTGTAGCTGTAACCTTATACCCTTTTTTATACAATTCACTTTCACCTTGTTTAATAAAGATGTTGTTCATCGCTTGTACTTTCTCCTTAGGAGACACATTATAAAAAATCCCCATAATTTATTTTGTATTTGTTTGTGCTGCCGGTGTACCAGTAGCTCCATTAATTAGGGCGTTTGCTGCCCTACCTGCTTGTGCATTCGTAGTTCCTTCGCCCTCACGAACCTTTTATATCCCCAGAAATATCCTCATACAGCAATCTAAAATAATTAAACTCTTTGAATAACAGAGAGTCTTTCGGCACAATCTTTTAAGATGTGTGCGAAGAGTAAGGTTCATGCGCTCAATATGATTGATCTGATACATTTTCACACAATGTAAATTTGCAGGAATCAAATATTTATACATTTGTAAACCATGCATTCCGTTCCGGCTTTGATACAAAAGGCCTTTACAATACTTACAATTCATAACTCCTAATCTGAAACACTAAGATCTGAATAAAGCATTTTAAACCATCTATAAACACATAAAACAAAGAAAGGATGCACTGCTTGTACATCCTTTCTACTTTTTACAATAACGATTTACTAAATAATACTCATTTTCAATCAATTATAAACGTAACACCTAATCTGATACATTACCTAATCTGATACATTACCCTACCCGAATTTATCAAAACTACACACAAATTTTTTCACCTCTTTTTGCCAATCATTATTCATTTTAGCATCGAAGAAAAGTTTTATCCTATCGTCGTCATCACATGAAACCCAAAAAACATCGCTCAGGTTAGTTGTTCTGTTACCTAAACTATCACTCAAAAAAAATAAAAGTTTTTTTTCTACATTTTTTCGCGATATTTTCCAATGAATATTACCATCAGAAGATATTTCAAGCATTTCTTCAAATATATTGGAACCATCTAAATCAGAAACTTCCCATCCAAACTTTTCAAATTCCTCCTTTATGCTTAATAATTTTTGAAATGACATTTTTTTAAAGTTTACTTTGAACTCCTTTTGATAAAGTTACACCACTATTTTTTAATCCCTTAAGCAAGTCGTTTTTCGTAAATTTACTTCCTTCCTTAGACTATCTATACTAAGAATATCACCTTTTTTATTCGTAATTGCTAAGCTATAGTTATCGGGTAAGGAAGCTGCAAGCGTGGGGGCAGGTTTTAAGTTAAACTGATTAGAATTTTAAGCATAACTCTGTATTGAAATACTTACAATTCATAACTCCTAATCTGACACACTAAGATCTGAATAAAGCATTTTAAACCATCTATAAACACATAAAACAAAGAAAGGATGCACTGCTTGTACATCCTTTCTTCTACTTTTTACAATAACGATTTACTAAATAATACTCATTTTCAATCAATTATAAACGCAACACCTAATCTGATACATTACCATCTGATACATTACCCCCGCAATATCCACCTAGCGGCGAGTGATCAAATTATCAGTTACAAAATAATATTTGTCTACAATTCTGTCGCTACCCCCTCTACCCTCTCTAATTGCAATAATCTGATTATTTGACGGATTAAATGTAATATCAATTTCGCCATAGATAACATCAGAACCCATAACCCCATTTTCAACGGTCATTAAACGTCCTGATTGTTTATTAAATACAAATAAAATCTTCCCAGGAAACAACTCAAAACAAAACATATACATTTTGTTTTGTTTATAAATTTTCCTTGCAACCTTCTTTCCACCTGATAGTAAATTAAAATTACTAAGATCACCAAAACCTTTCTCCATCTTTTTATATTCCTTCCAAGAAGAATTATCTTCTTGGAAATATTTAATGAATATTTGTAGAGAATCTTTATTTTGAATTACTGCTAGTTTAAAATCTTGTTCATTAATAAGCCATTCTATTTCACTTTTTTTAGTATTAGTATCTTGGCTTTCCGCAATTATATTTTCTGGTTTCGGATTAGTTGCCTGTAAATTTTTAGACTCTTCAGTACTATCTACAAAAACAACTCCAGTAACTCTTTTTGTTGGCCTACAACTATAAATACATAATACTGTAAGTAGGCATAGATAAATTGCTCTTCGTTTCATAGTTACTTTTTAGTTGCAGGCAATTGGCTTTTAACTTTTTTAATATCTGAAATATCTCCGCCATGGTTCGTGTCCTCACGAAACATGCTCTATCCAATCCATCAAACTTTAGCCCCAGAAATAAATTCTTAAACAACATTCTAAAATAACTAAACTCTTTGAATAACAAAAGTCTACAAAGTAAACTTCATATCCGGGGAGGGCAGGTATAATGTACACCTGGTTAAAAAAGAGCCACCAACAAATCTGACACACTAAAGCTCTATTTTCGAAGATTTAATCACATATAAGTTCATAAAACAAAGAAGGTGATACATTTGTGCCACCTTCTTTCCTACTTTCTCTAACATTCAAAAATAAGATATTGATAATCAAATACTTAACAAGACACCAACAAATTTTGATACACTACCCATTACCGGCTCCTCATGTACATAATAGTATTATCGCAATTTGCAAATGTTTTGAATTGCAAAGTATCTTTTGATATAAATGTGTACCCGTTATTAAATTTAGAATTATCATCAGCTTCAAGTACAATTCTATCAGTTAGAATACGATACTTAAAAAAATATACCGTATCACCTTTACCAAAAGCATCAAGAATATTCTTATCATGAAAATTTAAATATTTATAATTACAATTTTCTTTAGATATAGCTTCCCACTTTCCTAATATAGAATGGCTTTGCTTTTGAAACGTCACATAACTAGTACATGTAAAAAAAGCTAAAATAATAATTGTATATCTTAAAATATTATTTTCCATCACCCTTTTCTTCTTTATGATATTCATTTGTTAATTCTCCTAACTTAGCCCTCCGCCATGGTTCGTGTCCTCACGAAACATGCTCTATCCAATCGCCATCAAACTTTAGCCCCAGAAATAAATTCTTAAACAACATTCTAAAATAACTAAACTCTTTGAATAACAAAAGTCTACAAAGTAAACTTCATATCCGG
>JANOTP010000097.1:0-19493 GCA_031416415.1 Cytophagales bacterium
TCTGGTTATATCTTTTTTGCACAAGCCCTAAGCTCAAGAAGCACGCAGTGGGAAAGAGGAGAAGATCCGATGACCAGTTTTAGTTTTACTGAAGACTACGATGACTATGGCAATGCCCAAACTCAACTAGCGATAGCTGTACCCAGAGGAAAAAATCCACTCACCGGAGGAATACTTCAAACCGTGCCACAAGCGATGGATTCAGGAGGCGACTACTTGGCTACCTTAAGTACTACGAGATTTGTACACAGTGACGAGGCCACGCATTACCTGATAGGACGTGCAACCGGTTCGAAAGCCTATGAAATTTTAAACAACGGAACAGAATCAGTAGTAGCCCTAAAAGCAAGAATTTTAACTGAATTCCATGCGTTTACCCTTTTAAACCTTAAACTATTATCATTTGGTCTAACCTACTACGACGGCACTGAATTTACAGGTCTAGCCCATGGTCAGATTGGCAATTATGGCGTACCGGTGCGCAGCGAAGCTTTAGTAATGCGAGAAGCTGAGCTTACCACAATTTATGGCAGTGAGCGACCTGTTTATATTCGTACCTCTGGCAGTCCTACTTGGCCAAGCGAATACCCTACTGATTTTCAAACAGCACTTCCTGCCAATGCAGGGTATATTTATTACGATGGTACAGACGGTATCCACCTAGAAGGCTATTATTGCGCAGCAGATCGAAAGAAATTTGATTTTCATACCTCTCCTTCTACAGCAAAAGGCTTGATGGTAGAAGCCAAAGATCCTTTGGGAAACATAACGAGCGTTAGTTACGATAGTTATAACTTATTTCCTCTAACAGTTACCGATCCGATTGGGATGCAAACTTCTGCACAGTACGATTATCGTGTGATGCAGGCCGACCAAATTACCGATCCTAATGGAAATAGAGCCCAGTTTATATTTTCTCCCTTAGGATTTTTATTCAAAACGATAGTGCTGGGAAAAACGAGTGAAAGTTTTGGCGATACGCTTGCAAAGCCTGGTACGCTTATGGAGTACGATTTCTTCGCCTTTATGAACGATGCTCAGCCGGTACATGTAAAAACTACGGTACGCGAACACCACGCCTCTGATAGTGTCAACGATGATACCATAGTGAGTATTCAATATTCCGATGGTTTTGGAAGGTTGCTTCAAACCCGCACGCAGGCAGAAGAAACGGTGTTCGGAGATTCTATTTTTGGAGATTCAGGACTGAGCATCACGGGCACTGGCGATGCAGCAGCACAAGGGATTGTGAACCCCGATGGCAATAACCTAAACGTAGTAGTAAGCGGCTGGCAAGTTTACAACAACAAAGGAAAAGTAGTAGAAAAATACGAACCCTATTACGACAAAGGTTTTACTTACTTACCCCCTCTTATAACCCAAGGCGTCATTGCGAGCCTAAGCGTAGCAATCCCTAACTACGCAGCCACGCAATCCCTTAAACTAAGCCAAAAAATAAGAATGTTCTACGACCCCCGTGGCCAAGTGCTAAGGACGGTAAATCCAGACAACACTGAACAACGCGTAATTTTTGGTATTCCCAAAAACATCAGTCAGCCGGGGATTTTTGTAGCCAACCAACAACCTACTACCACTCATTATTTCCCAACCCCATGGGAGAGCTATACCTACGACGCCAACGACCTGAAACCACTCACACATCCTTCCGATGGAACGGTGCCGTCTTCGCACGAGTATACCCCGTCTTCCTCAGTGATCGACGCGCTGGGCAGAACCATTAAAACCATAGATCGCAATTTCAAGGTCAGTGCCGAAGAAATTGTAATGCAATACGTCTACAATCTTCAAGGCAGCTTGCTTGAGGTAAAAGACCCATACAACCGTTCGGTTTTTTTGCACGAATATGATTTTTCGCAGCGTCCACTTAAGACTACCCATATTGACGGGGGTACTAAATATGTGGTGATGGACTGCATGAGTAAACCGCTGGAAATGCGCGATGAGAAAGGGGTATTGACCTTGAGTGCATTCGATGTTCTAAACCGCCCCACGCTTGCTTGGGCAAGAGATAACAGCTCAGAAACTGTCACCGTGCGCAGCAAAATGATTTACGGCGACAGCGCAGGACTTACCAATCCTCAAAACCAAAACCTAAAAGGAAAACTCTATAAACAATACGATGAGGCAGGATTAACTAAGATTACTGCTTATGACTATAAAGGTCAAGTACCCGAAAAGATACGACAAGTAATAAAAGACACTGAATTACTAGGCCCGTTAAATACCGTCATTGCTGGCGGTAGCGCACCCTCCTCGCTGGCTCATGCCACCTATCGTGTAGATTGGGGCACAAGTACGGATAGTATACTCGACTCCACTGAATATAAAACCTCCATGGAATATGATGCCTTGGGTAGAGTAACTAAAATGACCTATCCACAGGATGTACTGGGTGAACGAAAAATCTTGCTCCCTACTTACAACCGCAGTGGAGCGTTAGAAAGCGTGGGCCTCAAAGATACTCCCGCTTCGGCTACGGTACCTTATGTAGACCGAATTGCCTATAACGCCCGAGGACAGAAACTACTGACAGCATTAGGCAACGGCACCATGACGCGTTACTTATATCGTTCTGATAATTTTCGATTGCTAAGAATGAAGAGTGAGAAGTATACAAAAACGACTGGCACCAATACGGTTACCTACACTTCCAACGGCAGTACAAAACAAAACTATACCTATACTTATGACCTCTCAGGAAATATTATCAGTATCAACGACAAGACAACAGACTGCGGTTTTGGTGCCAATCCTGATGAGATCACGAGGCTTTTTGAATACGACCCACTGTATCGATTGCTCAGCGCTACAGGCAGAGAAACCGCTGCTACAGGCACAACACCCTATAGCGATGTCTACCGTCCTGAAAACCGCTCTTTGGCTAGAGGGTATACTCAATTGTATGACTACGACAAACTAGGAAATATTCAAGAGCTGCAACACCTAGCCTCGAGTGGTAATTTTACAAGGACATTTAATTATATTTCTAATAAAAACAAACTCAATACTATTGTCTCAGGACTCACTACTTATAACTTCACCCACGATATAAATGGCAACATCACCAAAGAAGATACGAGCCGTCATTTTAATTACGACTATGGGGATCGTTTAAAGTCTTTTCATATTCAAGCGAGTACAGAAGAGCCGAGCATCTATGCCCAGTACTTTTATGATGCGGGAGGAAATCGTGTAAAAAAAATAACCAGAACACAGGGCGGTGGACAAAAGACAACGGTATACATAGACGGTATCTTTGAGCACAGCAAAGAAAATTCTGCAAGCAACGGTATACCCAACTTAACGGTTGGTCTATGGAAGGTTGGTACATACGGCACGGGCGCAGGTGAGCAGAATACCTTGCACATCATGGACGGCAGCTCAAGAGTAGCCACCAGGCGCATTGGCGATGATTTTGGCGATACGACCCCTGCGATAAAATATAATTTGGAAGATCATCTAGGAAGTAGTAGCTTACAGTTAGATAGTTCTAGTTCTTTGATTTCTAGTGAGGAGTATTATCCATTTGGGGAAACTTCGTTTGGGTCTTATGGTAAGAAACGATATCGATTCTGTGGGAAGGAAAAGGATGAAGAATCAGGCCTTTACTATTATGGGCTTAGATACTATAATCCTTGGACGTGCCGATTTATTAATATTGATCCGTTGGCTGGGAAAACTCCAGGGTTGTCACCGTATTGTTATGCGAACTGTAATCCGATTATGATGAATGACCCTACGGGAGGAGAAGCAGAAGGAGGAGGGAAAGAAGGAACTAATAATTCTGCTCAAAATGCACAAACATTAGAATGTGATAATGAAAATAATTCTATGCCATCCACAGTAGAAAATGCAGAAGGTAATGGAGTAGATTTATTGGATACATCTCAAACCAATGCAACAACTGAATGTATAGATACTCAAGGTAATAATAAAAAAACATTAAATATTATAGTATTTTCAGTTAATGATACAAAAGAAACAAACCGTAAAACAACTGATCCGATACATGCATCTTATTTTTCTGCTTTAGAAGCACAAAAAAATAATCCAGATTCAGTTAAAATTATAAGTGCTAATAGTCTTTCTGATGTACAAAGTCAATTAGAAACTTTATCTAAAACAAGTGATATTGGAAATGTAATATTCATGTCACATGGTGCTCATGAGAGAGCTTATTTTCAAGTAGGAAATGATTTTATAACTCCAGATGGTGATCCTGAAACTGGAGATAAACAAGCTGAAATCTGGAAAGGAATTGGAAGTTTAATGAGTGGCTCAATAATTTTAATGGCTTGTCATGCAGGCTCACCAGACTCAAGGGGTACGGAATTTATAGGACAAATAGCACAGATGTCTTCTCGAAGAGTGTTTGGAAACCAAAGTTATAGTTGGGGTGGAGCAAGTTCAGAAAATGGTACATTTAGCGGAAATCTGATTCAAGCGGGCTTGCCTGCTTATGCAACATTTGATCCAAAACACCCAGGAATAGTAAAAAATGTTGGTCTATGGTCTGTTGCAATTCCAAATGGATCTCAATCGCCAACGATAAAAGAGATTAATGCTATTTCCTTTACAAGTACTGGTGGCATACAACTAAGGCCTAGTCTACAACTTCCCGCTTGGAGAAACACCGAGCGAATTAATGCTATAAATCAAATGATGAATGATAAAACATTAAAGGCATTACCTTCGTTGTTATTTCATCCTAGAAGTAAAGGGTGTAATTAAATTTAATAATTAAAATATATGAATATGAAATTAAAAAAAACAGTTACATTCTTATTGTTCATAATAGCGTTTTCTTTTTTCTGTATATATGCAAATATCATTAAAGATGATAAATCACCAAGAGTAAATAAAGTTAAAAATGAAAAGGAAGGAATATCAGTAATTAACTCAATTAAGATTATGAAATACTATAAAGACTTTAATCCAATGAAATTAGAAGGAATAAATGAAATTTCAGCAGATAGCTTATCTTATCCATATATTTCAATCGAAGACTTGGAGGAAGGCCTGGAAATAAATATCTATTACAGCGTTGATTCACATTTGAAAAAGATAATTAATTATGAAAATAATATTCCAAAAGAAGTAAAAATTGTTGGTCGAGGAAGTGTTTTAGAAATGTATACAACCTACTATTTAGATTCCTTAATAATAGAATATAGTAATCGGAAATTCCTTTCCGATTCCTCAAATTCTTATTTAGCATCATTTTCAATTAAACGTTGGAACGATATTAATGATCCCAATAAAGGATGTTATGTAATAAATTATATATATGGTATAAAGGCATACAAAATCGAACCTCAAATTAATTATCAAAATGTAATCCCTAATCATCCAAATATATTGGATATTATTACAATCAATGTAACTACTGAAGGGGATATTATTAAGGAAAGAATTAAAAGAGAAAATATATCCCCACTGCCACATAAGATAATATATAGTAGAGAAGAAAAATTTAATATAAGAGATCGTTCCGGTCTCCTTTGGTATGATAGTTATTTAGGTAATGGTAGGTAATGTTCAAAATAGGATGTGGGTAATGTATCCAAAAGTGCGTTTTGAAAATCCAATATATAACACCACGAAGATTCGTTTTAGTAAAAGAGATAAGTTTTACTGCTGTATTACGTATTCATACTTCTAAACACTATAGTTCAATTAAACAGATAACGTAGTGGTATAAGATACTTATCAGGATAGATTAACGTGGTAATAGGTAGAACTGGTAAAAGAAAGTAATAGATTTTTGGTATCTCTGTCTCCTTTATCAAAGGTGGTTGTTGTTTGAAATAGGTCTAATTGGTGATGTGATTTTCACCTGTAAAAAAAGAACTCCAAGAGTGTTTAGGTCTTGGAGTTTTTCAACTTTATTATTAATAATATCCTTTGTATCGTCTTGTATTGTCATTAAATCTTCTTTCTCTTTCTTTGAAAATATAGTCTAAGGATTTGTTAAAAGTAAAAACATCGTAATTTATCATAAACGGAATAAATGAATATGTAATTCTAACTTCAAACTTTAATAAATCCTTATTAATTAAAGTCAATCTATTAATAACAAGATATCGAAACATTATAAGTTTTATATATTTTATAAAATTCACTTTGTCTTGTTCATTACTAGTTCCTTTTATACAGATACCATCTGAATGTAAATATTTCAATGCGGCTTCAAAAATATGAAAAAAGTCATCCTTGTTAGGTGATTTAAGTTTATATAGTTTATGAATCACCCGAGGAAAAACATTCATTAAATTTTCAATCAGGTCATTATTTTCAGGATCGTTTAGGTAAAGACCATTTCTTTCTACAATATCGATTAATGGTTCTTTACTTTCTAAAAGAGATAATAAATTATCAATTGTATTAGTACGATACTGTATATCAACTATTTTAATTGTATTCAATCCAAATATCTTTTCCTGAACAGGAATTACAATTCTTTTTGGAGTTTTATTTTTTGAAATACTTTCAAAATTATATCCGATTTCATTTCTTTGATTACTCATAGTTTTACGTTTTATATATACATTATTATTGTTTAATTTAATTCTGGATGGATTCCATTAGAAAAACATTTCAATCAGATGTCAGGAGTTTAAAACTTTAAAAACATTGTCTAAAACCGATTCATTGAGTGAGAGAAATTCTTCTTCAGTCAAATTCTCATCGGCAACTTCTAATTCATCTTCATTTAAAACTGAATGAAACCATTTCTTAAGACCAATCTGAAAGATATCTTCTTTACAGTTTTCTCTTTCTAAAGCGTCTTCTATACTGGTAACAATACTATCAAAGTCATAGTACTTATATTTATTATATAAACTGGAAAGAGCTTCTAACAATATACTTTCCAGTTTATCTTTATCAGAAAATGAATGTCGAAGTACGTCAGTACTTCTATTTTCACTTTTATTATATTTTACTATTGTATTTTCAGATTTACTTTTCTTTATTTTATGTTGTGGTTTTTTCGGTATCATGATAGTAGAATTTGAGGAAGCTGATACCGAATTTTCATCATCATGATGGGAAAAATTCGGTATCAAATTTTCATCTGATGGTAAAATAATATCATCATCGGTTTCAACAGAATTCTTCTCAGATAAATAAATTTTACGGTGATTTTTGTTTTCATACACACAAATAATGTATTCAAGTCTTCTTAATTCACTTATACATTTAGTAATCGTGGACTTCTTAACGCAGTACAGTTTCTCAAAGTAGACGTTGGAGGCGGAGCAAAATCCTCTATACTTAGTTAGGGAATAGATATCACTGTAAATAAGTTTGGATAGGGGGGAAAGTCTATCATCAGGTTTAATGAAGTTAGGGACGATAGAGTAGGTAAATGGATTGGGTTTCTTTTTGTTGTCGGTCTTTTTCATATCGAATCGGTAATAAAGTTCAATTCATATAATCACACACAATGTGAAAACATGTACTACCGTTCGATATTTTTTAGAGTCCAATTAAAAGGACGTTCTTAAAAAATATTATTTGTTTACGTTCATGTTGTTAGGAATCTTAAAGGATATAACAACAGTATACAAATATAGCAGGTTTGTAAATCAATGTCAAGTAATCTACACTGTTTGTGCAGGGTTTCGAGTTAGGACTTGGTAAAACTCTTATTGTAAGTGGAGAGTATACATGAGAAAATTAAATACATCGTATTTTACAGTCTTTGTATCTACATATAAGGATGAAAAGATATTTTGAAAGAAAAAGGTCGTTTAAGAGAAGTAGATATATACGTATATCGAAACGGTGTAAAATAGGATAAGTCCTGAATGGACTTAGTAAAACATTTAATTCAGAAAGAAAATACATTATTTAAAGAATCTGTTGACTTATCGGTAAAAAGAATGGACTGTTACAGGAGAATTAAATCGTAAAAATAAAGATGTCGACTGCAAAACTAATAATCAGGAATAAATCATTAAATCGAAAGGGGCAATGTTTAATTTTTATTCAGTACCATCATAAGGGTAAAACAACATTATTAAGTACTAAGGAAAAAATTGAACCGAAGCACTGGAACAGTAAGGATGAACAAGTAAAGAAATCAAACTCTTCTTATCAAGACATCAATTCAGTTATCTATAAAGAAAAGGAACGATTAGAACATTTAGTTAGGGAGGCTAAGTTCAACGACATCGAAGTTGATGTAAACTATGTACTAAGTAAATTCAGAGAGAAGGAGGCAGTTAAAAACGAGAAAAAACAGTATTCAACAAACGTAATAGAACTATTCAATCAATTCATTCAACAGTCAGAGCGATTTAAAAAGGCGTCAACGATTCAAAACTATAAAGGTGTTAAGAATCATTTAGTAAGATACGAAGAGATGAAAAAAATGAAATTAAGCGTCATCCATCTTGATTATAAATTCTATGAAGACTTCACATCGTATTTAATCGATACACATCAGCAGAGTAATAATACAATAGGGAAAACGGTGAAAATAATAAAGGTCTTCATCAGTCATTTAGAAAAACTAGGAATTGAAGTTCCAAAAAGTAGTAAAGATTTCAAAGTACAAGAACAGGAAACAACATTAAGTTATGTAACAAAAGAAGAACTCATTAGTATAATGGCACTCGATTTAAAAGAAGAAAAGGAACTGGAAGAAGTACGAGATAGATTTTGTTTTGGATGTTTTACAGGTCTTCGTTTCTCTGACCAAGAGTTAAAAAATGGAACAATAAAGAATAATGAAATCCATATCAAGACAGTTAAAACAAACGATAATCTAATCATACCATTAAATGAGTATTCAAAAGAATTAATAAGTAAGTACAAGAAGGAAACTACGTATCAGTTTACATCAATTAGTAATCACAAGTATAATGAGTTATTACAGGAAATAGGAAAACGTTCAGGACTTAACGAAGAAATAACAAAGATTCATTACAGTGGATCAAGGTAATGTATCCAAAAGTACGTTTTGAAAATAAGATATTGATAATGAGCATATAATTTTATAAAAGGCACGAAATTAAAAGAAGGCAGATGGTACATAGTATCATCTGCCTTCTTTTTGTAGGTTTATATCATCGTCAAAATCAATAGATGCGCTAAGGTGTCTCTAAAAAGGAGTTGGCAATTTCTGTTTGTAGGTTTTACCTGCAAACCAAATAAAAGTCAGGCGCTCTTACAAATCAATAGAGTTGCTAAAGTGGGTCAAAAAGAGAGTTAGCAACCTGTTCGTAGGCTGCGCCTACGAACCAATAATAGATAGCTTGCAGCTATCAAATTGCGATAGCAATTTATGCTACTACGCAGCACAAAAGTAAAAATAAAATTAAGATTTAAAATATGGATTGTCATTATTGTGCAAATAGTTGTGTGAAGTCAGGAAAGTATTCGAATGGTCATCAACGATATTATTGTAAAGTTTGTAAGCGACATCAAAAAGAAACCTATATCTATAAAGGCTGCGAGCAAGGAATTTCAGAAGAGGTAGAAAAATTGACAAATGAAAGTTGTGGAATAAGAAGTATCTCAAGAATACTAAAAATTTCAACAGGGAAAGTACTTCGCAGTATTAAGAAAAGTTGGCAGGAAAAAAGGAAGCAAAAGCGTATAATTTTATATGGCAGAGAGTATGAGCTCGATGAGATGAAAACATATATTGGTAACAAAAATAAAAGATATTGGATCGTATACGCCATAGACAGAGCTACAAGAAAGGTAATAGATTTTAAAGTTGGGAAAAGAACAAAGAAAACATTGCAAAGAGTAGTGGATACATTACTGTTAGCAGGAGCAAAGAAAATCTATACAGACAAATTAAAATTGTACGAATATCTGATCCCAAAAGAAATTCATGATAGAAGTCAATATAAGATTAACAGAATAGAGCGAAAAAATCTAAGTGTACGTACACATTTGAAACGATTGTCAAGAAGAACGATTTGTTTTAGTAAAAGTATATCAATGCTGGAAGCTACCTTGGGTGTTTATTTTTGGAAGAATAATTATTCGTTTTAATAAAAGTATTGAATAACTACATTTTGTTCCCTTTTTATTGCTGTCTCTAATCTCTGATAATTTTTCAAATCAATAAGGAAAGCAGTATTTATATTATTTTATACCATTTTAGAATTTAAAAAAGTATAAATAATTGTTTTTATTGATAAGATTAATAATATTGCAACACGAACATTATATCATTACTTAAGAGTTGTTGATAGCAGATTTTTTCATTTTTTTTTACTCAGTCTTTCTATTGATTGAATGTTCTTGTATATGAAACGAAGATAGACAGCTACTATCTTATAAAAACACGTTGAAATTTTGAATCTATTTCATTCTTAGAATTCATAAGTTCGACGTTTAATAAACGTAAAACAATTAAACCTCAAACAAATGCCAGCAACCGAAGTCACAGAACTAACAGGATTAGAATCAGCGATTAAAATAACTATTGTATTATTAATATTAAGTCTGATTACAGAAAAATTTAATGGATTTATAAAAATGTATACACCCTCTCTTGCCAAGAAGGCGTTAGATGAATGTGATGAGCGAAAAAGAGAAAAGATCATTCAGAATTTAGCAATTATAGTGGGAGTGATAATCAGTTTTGTAAGCAATGCAGATTTTTTTCAATTGGTAGGAGGCAAAGATCTTGTGCATTGGTCAGACCCTAATGTACATATTAATATAAAATCTTTTTTCGGATGTTTATTGAGTGGTCTTTTTTTAAGTCAAGGATCTAAATTCTTTCATGATCTGCTGGACACTTTATTGTACGCAAAAAATATGAAGAAAGGCCTGATTGAAAATCAGGAAATAATTAACAAGCAAATCAAGAACGATAATTTTTCAAATGCCAATGCTGTCATCTCCTATATTATGAAGCCAGAAGATAGATCAGATGACCAAGAAGTGAACTCCTAACCCTACAATCATATTCATGCTTACAATTACACAAAACCTTATTACGAATAAGCGCAAAAGGCCTTATCGGAAATTAAAAGCGCTAAAATCAATTATTATTCATTGGACAGCTAATACCAACAGAGGCGCTAATGCATTGGCGAATAGAAATTATTTTCAAAACGATCATCTTGATGCAAAAGGAAATCTTGTGCCTCCAGCTTCCGCACATTATAATGTAGATGACAATTTTATTATCCAATGTGTTCCTGATGATGAAGTAGGATATCATGTGGGAGCTAAATGGGCTAATTATAAAAAAGAAGCTAAAAGACTTATGGGTTTAAAAGAATCCGATCCAGCAAATGGCGACTCTCCTAATAATTATACCGTTGGTATTGAAATGTGTGTCAACAGCGATGCCAATCCAGATATTGTTTGGAAGAATACCGTAGAGTTAACACGCTACCTAATGAAGAAATATTCAGTAGGTATTGAGAATATACTAAGGCATTATGATATTACGGGTAAAGAATGTCCCAGGTTTATGGTGGGGGCTGAAGAACATAACTGGATAAAATTTAAAAATGAATTATTGGGCAGTGTAGAGGTTGTAGCAGATTTCCCTAAAGATATGATAGTAGACGTAGAAGCTACTTTAAATATCAGGGAAACTCCTTCTAAGATAGGCAAGCTAGTGGGCTCAATTCCTGACAATGCACCTGTAAAAGTATTAGAAATAAAAGATGGTTGGGCACGCATTGGTGATAGTCAATGGGTATATGAAAAATTCTTAATTAATAAATAATAATATATAGCAATGGAAAATAAATACATGGGAATTATTGCACTTATGATAAGTGTGGTAATTGGCACAATATACATTACAAGAGAAGTAAGTACAGATAGAAGTCTTACCAAAAGAATAGATCAGATAGAAAAAACAAAAGATTCTCTAGATAAAGTAGTAAAGGATCTGCAAATTAATGTTGCTGAAAAAGATAAATTAATTTTGGAGAGCATTAAAAGTTCCTATGAGCATATTGACGCGCTTTCTGGGCAAAAGAAAGAAATTCAAAAAGAAATTGATGGTCAAATGGGTTCAGTTGACAGTTTACTAAATATAATTATAGTAGAACAAAAGAATTATGAAAAAAAATAAACTCTGCATAATAGGAATTTTCTTATTTACCTTCCAGACATTATTTGGTCAGGACATAAAAGATACGGTGTTTACCTCTGTATTTAGAGGAAATCTATTTACTTATAAATACAAAGTTGTAAGTAGTAGCAAAGATAATAGTTCTTTAAAATTGACACTTGCTGCTATTTCTGTTTTAGATAAACCATATTATATTTTATCTCAAAGTGATTTTACTATTTATCAAAAACAAATAGTACTCTCTCATAAGACAATCGACACTTTGATGAAAGCTGTTGAAAATTTTAAAATACAGGATAATATATCTGAGAAAATAAAAATTCAGATGGAGGATGTGGTTAGAAAAACAAATGAAAGGGTAGATTTATATAAGAAAGCGTACGAAGAAATGGTTTTAATTAATCAATCGTACAGCCAGCAACTAACCGAATGTGTAGAACTACAGCGTAAAAAAGTAAAGACCAATAAATTTCAATATTTTATCTGGGGCATGGTAGGAGGCGGTTTGATTGGAACTTATGTCGGATTTCAGGCGGTGAGGTAGTACTGATGTAGGTAGGTTCTGTAGTGTTCCATTGATAGAGTTTGCTTAAAAAATTAATACTTAAATTCTTGAATAAAATTACAATCAAATTAATATCTATTTGATTGTAATCTTATAAATTCGATATAGACCAATCCTCAGCTAAATTTAATACAAGCGTTTTCTGTTTTAAATAATCAAATAATTGTATCATGATTGTTTAAATCTTAGTAACTGGTTACTTAACTACCAAGTATAAGTAAATGATAATACACGATCTTGAATGCAGTATTAAATAATTATAATTCTTTAAATATGGATATTGAAGCAATAAAAATTTTCAAAATTGAGTTAGACCAGGATGCTATTGCTTCTATAGAAATTGAAGAATATGGAGCAGATTTTAATAATTATTTAAAAGGATTAATTGAAATAATAAACGAGAGTAATAAAGGTCGAAATTTCAACTTTGAACGAGATACCACTGAGGTTAGAGTTCTTATTAATCGGATAAATGCAGGTGAAGAGTTTGGTGGTATTGCATCAATAGTAGCAAAACGTTTATTAGTAAAAGAGAAAGAGGCTCAAGAGAAAATTGCACAATTAGGCATTGAGATTCAAAAAGGTATAATGATAATTGGGATGGTTAACGAAAGCGGAATTAGAAAATTCGTTATATGCAAAGCTGATCATAACGATTTCTTAAATGACACCAGTTTTACTCTTTCAAGAGGATTACCTATAAAGAAGAAAATTTTCAAAGCCTTTGTAACTACATTTAATGATGATAATTCCATTAATAATGTAGTAGTGTTCGACAGTAATCCTTCTATGTCTCACTATTGGTGGAAAGATTTTTTAGAACTTTCGGAGATATATGATGATAAACATAATACAAAGACAGCTTTTGAAGCATTAGATCATGCTATATTTAATAAAATAAAAAACGACCATCCTCAGGATTACGTTTATTTAAGAAACAGTACAGTAAGATATTTTAGGGCAAATAGTGCTTTTGAAATGAATGATTATCTCGATAACGGTATAGGAGATTATCAGCCATTTGACCCCGCACTGAATATTGTTGAGCTTAAAAATAAAATCCGTAAATTACCTGAGACAAAAAAATTTGACAACCAATTTAATATTTTAAGAGATCAGGTTAAGGCAAAATTCATCAATAGAATTCCTTTAACTACTCAAATTGATCTTGTTTTAAAAGAAGATATCATAAATTTAGAGAATGTTATTAGTGCCGAAGAAGAGGCTGATGGAACAAAATATGTAAAAATTCGATCGGATAGCGGATACAAATACTTTAAAGAAAGAAGGTAATGATACCAATTGATAAAATAATAAAGTTATTTTTTGCCGAATTTTCTAAAATTAAAGAAATAGAAAATGATTTTCTATTCGAAATAGAATTGTCATCAAGCAGCATAGTAATACCAGATGCTGAAAACTTAAGTAATTTATTGACATTAATACCCCAAAGAGATAATCTTTTACTAACAATTAGGATTGGAGAAAGTTCAGCTTCATTTTATAGTCTACAGAATAACATTGTTTCATTTTTGGAGGAACTTTCTACAGTGGTAGCGCACAGGGATGATGAAACAATTAGTTTATCTATTACTATTACCAAAAATAATTCTTTAGGGGTAATAAGCATTTATGATTTTACTATATTTCGATGTACCCTTGAGAGTCTTTCAATTACTCAGGTACTTCATATATTTAAAAGAGCTATAGGAAATCTACAAAGCGTAATTTTTGAGTGTCCTTCGATACCTAATAATTTTCAGACGCAGACCATTTTTTTTACTAGTAAAGCTCAATCTATTATAATTAGTGATAATAACAGATTGACTAGAATTGATAAATTAAAACAAGTAGCTCATTTTTCTGAACTTTCCACATGTCCATTTTTGCCTGAAGATTTTAAAATTATAGGCTCTAAATCGGGTACTTCAATTGATGATCTATTAGAAAGATTATCTTTTCTTTATTCAATAATTTATTTATTTGACATAACCTCTATTAGCGATAATACTTTAAATTATAAAATAAATGGGTATAAATCAATAGCTGGTTCGTCAGATATAAAAAATAGCATTCCTCAAGAAGAGTACTTTATTATATATTCATGGGTTTTTAATGGAGGAAATTTAATAGATAAGATTGGTCTGGCAAGAAATATTATTTCATTGCATTTCGAGATAGCAGGGATGTTACTTTTAAAAGGAAATGCATTCCAATCAATTCAATCGAGTTATAAAGTTTATGAAAAGCAAAACATAAAGCAATATATTGAAATCCGAAATAAAATTTCGGATCAATTATTAGAATATGGGAATCGAGCCAATAAGATAATTGAGACTTTTGCTTCTGGATTTCAAAAAAGTGCATTAGCATTGATTACATTTTATGTGTCAGCATTTATCCTGAGAGTGTTAGGGTCTGGAAATTTCCTTAACGTATTTACTCCAGATGCTACTGTTCTATCTATAGCATTTTTAGGTGGATCATTATTATATTTTTTTGTATCTCGTTGGGAAGTAAAAGAGCAAAGAAAAAGATTTATTAATAGTTATACTAATATGAAACAACGATATACAGATTTATTGGACGAAGCTGATATAAAGAAAATACTTAATAATGATAAAGAATTTAACGAAGACCTTGGATTTATAGACCAAAAACTAAAAGTATACAGTTGGATGTGGGGTGGAATTTTAACAATTCTTTTTTTAGCGACCTTAGTTCTGTTTTTACTATATGGTTTACACAAACTATTGAATTTAATCCAAATTTTGTTCATGATTAATTTCTTTTAATTTTAAATTATGTTCCTTAATAATAATATGATCCAATACTTCAATATTTAGGTAAGAGCCACCTTTCATAAGTGTTTCTGTTAGTTTTTTATCAGCATCACTTGGATTTGTATTGCTACTAGGGTGATTGTGTACAAGTATAATTCTTTTACACTTCTTTGCTACTGCGAAACAGAAAACTTCTACCGCATCAATGTAAATCCTATTTAAATTGCCAATAGCAACCACCTCAATGTAGATAATATAGATTAGCTGTATTAAGACCAATTACCCAAAGTATTCTTTTTGGCGGTGTACTTTGTTTTGTCGCATGAGGATGCTGTACATTACTTCGTAAATGTCCTTAGAGCTGGTTATTTTCCCTTTTATGACTTTTGATAATCGAACTTTCATGGTCCAACTATAAGAAAAATGGATATATAAAAAAAATAGGATTTGTCGTATATTTTAAGAATATTTGAAATAACCGAACCAGATTTTTAATTGACCTATTTTATTACAATAAACAGATATATCAGTGGAGTTACCTATAAAATTTAACATACTTAATGAATCACCAAACATTGATGCTAATGGAGATCTTTATACTACAGATATAAGTAAACTCAATGACATTGTAGATGATATAATAAATGGAAACCCAACTTCATATTTAATTTCAGGTTATAGAGGTACGGGGAAAAGTTCTTTTATTGAAAAAATTAGAGCGGCGATTTTATTAAATAAGGACTACAGTGAAATAAACAATAAATTAATTTTTGTAAATATTAATTTCCCCAAATCAATTACTCAAGCACATTTTCTAAGAAAAATAATTCGAGAGTTATATTTAGGAGTTGAAAAAAATCCTGAATTCATTAAATTAAAAAATAAATATGAGGAATTTGAAAATTTTGGAACATTATATGATAGAACATTTAATGATATAACTGATTCCAAAATTAACAATAAGACAACTGAATATAAATTTACTAATGATATCGATTTTATTGCTGCACTTATAATCTTTACCACTCTTATATCTAACAAAATTTCACAATATATTAACTTAACTGATATAGTATGGGGTTCTGGAGTTATCATATCAGGATTAGTTATTCTTAAAAATTTTCTAAAATCAGGATTTTCTTTTACTAAAACATCGACTCAGAAAGAAGAGTCAAATCGTAAATCATTATACGATGATGAAATTGCCGATCACCATTTTTGTAACCTCTTAAAAAAATTTAAAAGTGAAAGATTTAGAATAGTTTTTGTATTTGACGAAATTGATAAACTTGATGAACAGGATTTGAAAGACTTTATGAAGTTAGTCAAACCGTATTTACTTTCTGGATTTGCAAATTATATTGTTGTTGCTGGTCAAAACTTATCTTACGAATACTCGAATTCAAAGTATCAAGATGATGGACTATTATCAAGTATGTTTTCAAGGACTATCCACATTTCTTTATTATCAAGGACAGAATTGCATGAAGTATTTGATAAACTTATTATAAATAATGAATTACTTCACAGTGATATAGAAAATAAAAAGCATATAGAATATTTTGTCGATTATCTAATCTTTGAGTCTAAAGGTGTCTCTAGGACATTTATTGGACTAATTCGAAGAGAATTAAAATGGAAAAGAGTAGAAAATTCCAAAATAATTTCAAGGGAAGCATATCTAGAACTGACGTCTCCAATTGAAAATTACAAAATTTATTCAAAACTATTAGGAGCAATTGATAAGGTTTATAAAGAAGAAATTCAAATCGATGATTTTACTAACAGTGCAATTGCCGATTATTTTAAAATGCAACTGATTCTTGTATGTCATGGAATACTATCCAATAAAAAACTATCTTTTACTAAGGATGATGTGTCTGCTGGAGATAACATAAACGAGGAATTTGATGACTTTCTAATACAGTATATTGATAAGTTATTTGAAATTCTTATCGATGAAAAAATTATTGCATTTAATTCAAAAGAAAGTAGTTATCAATTAGCTGGCAATACTATTGTTCCTTCTGTCAATACTAATATTAATATTTATAATGAAATTACTGAGTTCAAATCTATAGTAAAAAGGATAGGTAGTAATATAGAATCAATTAGATCTAAAGATTCCTCTGACCCCAAACCATTAGAGCTCCTAAGACAATTAAACGATCATGGGAATATAATAATTCCATGGCATAGTAATCAAGAAGTGATCAATATTATAGAGAATATTGAAACTCATGAGAAAGATGAAGATACTGTAAATAGAATTACAAAAATATTTTCTGTTAATAATGTTAATTTATCAAAAATTTCATTCGAACTACTGCAATACTATAGTAAAGTTAAAATTTCTGATTTTTTCAAAAAATTAAACTATTTAGTGTCGAAAGAAGGAATTGAGGAAACAGAGAAATTTGATCTATACCTGTCTAATACCCAAAATAATTATCCCGATTTGATATTCGAATATACATGGAGGAAAAGAGAAGTTCTTCCATTTAAAGATTCTATTTTAAAATCACTAAGATATATTAGAAAGCGTGCACAAGAGAATGAAATTTGTTATGTATTTTTAATAATATACACAGATATAGTCGAAACTAATTTTTTAAATTCTCATTTGAAATTTAAGGAACAACTTTCTGAATTTGAGGAATATGAAGAATTCAAAAATTATATAATATATTTTCCTATATCGACTCATAATGCACATTTAATCAAAAGAGACTTTGATACATTTGAAAAAAACAAAATTAGAAATGAAATGATAGTTCCTTTTGAAAATATGGAAGCCCCAATTAAACATCCTGAAAGGAATGATCGTTTCTTTCAGACATATAATATTGTAAATAAAAATTTTGACATAAAAATAAAACCAATAGAAACTAAATATTGGAGAATGGGAATTGAATTCTCCGAAACAGATGTTTTTCTAGACAATAATAGAGGAAGGCACAAGGATAAAAATGTTGGTTATGTAGTTCTAACCGTTGGTGATCAAGAAAAGGACAAATCTTGGGTGAGAAATGGTAGATTGGATATGCACGAATATCATATCGATGTTAAAGAAAGTAATTTCGTTGAAATACGAGATTATAATTCAGGTGAAGTAGATTTATCATTTGTAACTGATAATATTGAAAATACGGTGACTTTTATTATTAAAGTTGTAGATAACGAATTGGGGAAGATTACATATGATTTAAAAAATTATAAATATTTCCGTATATCAGCGTGGTGTGATGATAATAATTTTAAGTTGGAAACGATCATTAGTGAGATTCATCTTTTTAATAAAGATAGAAATCTTGTTAGTAATTTTAATTTATTAATTGGTACATGGAAAAACTTTTGGAGTGGGAAAGATAAAGAAGATGAAATTTTCCGTATAACAAGTGAAAGAAAATACGAATATCTGAATGGCAAACATTATTTTAATATTGACAATTTTAATTATGACCCATTAACTAAAGAAGTATATTTTATCAAAACAGCTATGACGTCTGTAGATGATAGAAAACTAGAGAATAAGCTTTACTTAGAAAACATGAACTTATTGACTGGAACAGAAAATGGAAGTAAAATAAAATATATAAAGATAATTTCTTGATATACCCTTACGACAAAAATGAATAATAGAGAAATATCAATATTAATATGGAGCATAATTGGTATAGTGTGGGTACTCTCATACAAAAACATAAGAACCCAAGTTGGCAATTTGATTAAAATGTTTTTTGCATGGAAGCTTTCATTATGTTACATCGTAATGATAATATACTTGGTATCAATTTTAGTTTTACTCTTAAAAATAAATCTTTGGAATACTTCAATGATGAAAGACACAAGTATCTGGGTGCTATTCAGCGGATTGGTTCTATTGGTAAATACACATAAAGCCGAAAAAGAACCAAACTATTTTAAAAATATCATACTAGACAATTTAAAGATCATTACAATAGTAGAATTCATTACAAATGCATATGTATTTAATATAGTAGCTGAATTAATATTGGTGCCAATTCTTGTTTTCCTAGGAGCGATAAATGCATTT
>JANOTP010000098.1:0-19759 GCA_031416415.1 Cytophagales bacterium
GGCTACACTTTATCACAACGGTGCAGAATCTTACTATGCTGCTAGGGGATTCCGAGGTTTGTTAAAGGTATAAATTCCTAAATATCTAAAACGCATAGTTCTTAAAATTTATATTTTAAAATTAAGTTATTAAATAAAAGATATGTACTCTTTAAAGTTTTTATTATTAGGAATAATTTTTCTTTTACAGATAAGCAATAGGATAATAGCACAAAATAAATCCATTAGGGCAGAAACAATAAAAAACTTAGTTTTAGAGGGAGGAGGTATTAGAGGCATTGCTTATGTGGGAGCGTTAATGGAATTAAAAAAAAGTAAAATGCTGGATAGTATAACCAGAGTGGCTGGTACTTCTGCTGGAGCTATTGCCGCTACATTGTATGCCTTGGGGTATACGCCAGAGGAAATATCCGATGAAATATATAATTTGAAAATAAAAAGTATGGCAGATGGCAAGTGGATTTTTATTGGAGGCACCTCAAGATTGGTAAGGAAATTTGGTTGGTACCAAGGAAATGAATTTGAAAAATGGATAAGTAATTTAATAAAAAGAAAAACCGGAAAGGAAAATATAACATTTGAAGAATTAAATAAGTTGTCTAAAACAAGTTCTGAGTTTAAGGAGTTGTTTCTTACAGGAACAAATCTTACAAAACAAAAACTTGTTATTTTTTGTAAAGACACCTACCCTAAATTGGAGGTAAGAACTGCCGTAAGAATTTCTATGGGTATACCACTATACTATCAAGCTGTAATAATTGATAGCGACGGAAAGTGTATTCATAAGAAGAAAGATTATCACAAAGGAGATGTGATGGTAGATGGTGGGATTCTTGGAAATTTCCCTATTCATATTTTTGACTTTGAAAAATTTATAAAAGAAACAGGAGATAGTACTCCAATTATAAATTATCAAACAATAGGGTTAAGACTCGACAACGATCAACAAATCATAAATGACAAACAGGAATTAGGACTTGCACCTGTTGAAATACCAAACTTCAATGCGTATGTTGGAGCCTTTTATAATTTAATAGTAGAAAATTTAAATCGTCAAAATTTAACTTCAGATGACTGGCAAAGAACGGTCTCTATAAGTACTGCAGGAATTGGTCCTAGAGTAAAAAAAATGTCGGAGAAAGAAAAAAATATTTTAATTGAAAGTGGAAGAAAGGGAGTAAGAGAATATTTTGAATATAAAAGGAAGTAAGAGTTGTAGTTTTCAACCTTGGAACTTTTTCTACAAGGGCGAAAAGTCTCTTCCTTTCTAAATCCTGGAAATGCTCATACAACAAATTGTTTAGTTACTTCCTTTCCGCCAACTCCTTCAACTTTTCATTCATCATTACAAATCCTTTCACGGTATTGTTATCCAACATTTTCTTAAACATAGGTACAAATATGCCTTTAAACTTTTCACTTTGAATAAAAGTAGTAGTCCCATTTCCATTTTCTATTAATTTAAAAGTATGTTCACCATCAAATAAGCCTGGAAATAAGAGATGCCCTAACCAGCTAAATTCCTTAGTGGCAACATACGTTATTACTTTTGGTTTAAAGGTCATACCAGTAGCTTCTGGAGGTTCTATCCGCGCAGTAATCCTATTCCCTACTTTAGCCTCTCCAACAATAGATTTTATGAAGGGATTCCAATTGGGATAATTTTTGAAGTCTAGTAGAAGAGCCCAGATTTTTTCAGGACTTGCATTAATTATTATTTCTGTTTTGATTTCTTTTGCCATGAGGGTTATATTTATAGTAATGAATAATAGTGCTGCCAGATAGTTATAAATTTTCTGCTTGTCTAACACTACAAAGATCTAACACAAAGACCAAAAAGCTCTTGATAAATATCAAGAAATTAGAGAAGGTAGTTTGTATACGATTAATTCTTGTCTAAAAAATAGTGACCGCTAAATTACTTAATCCTAAAATTACAAGAGACTCTTTTTTCTTATTCGGCTAAATGTTTCAGGCGTCATTCCAAGCATGGAGGCTATATATTGCAGGGGTACTTGGTTAAAAAGTTCTTTGTTGTGTTCAAAGAAAAAGTTGTAGCGTTCTTCGGCGGTCATAGAAAGATGACTAAATATTCGATCTTCTAGAATAGTAAAACAACGGGCAATAAAAAGTTTTTCAAGTTCGTACCATTGTGGAATTAATTTTCCAATCGCAACATAGTCTGCTTTGTTGATGGTATATAATTCTGCATCGGTTAATGCTTGAATAGAAAATCGTGCAGGACTGCTAAAAACCAGACTTGAAAGGTCGGTTACAAAATATCCTTTGGTTGAAATCCATTGTGTTACTTCCTTATCCGATGTAGAGGCATAAATTCTTAAAAAGCCTGATTGAATAAAGCTTAATCTGTCACATGATTTGCCTGTTTTTAAAAAGTAATCTCCCTTCTTAAGCGATGACGGCTTGAATAAAGAAGTGATTTTTTGTAAATCATCTGATCCGACGATTCCAAAGTAAGAGTTAATATAGTGCTCAAGTTCTGTCATTATCAGAAGGCTATGTATAGCCTGATTTATTAGGTAGTAGAAGACCTATGTATACAGCGTAAATATAAATAAAAAGACAAAACTCTTAGTTAAATAGTAAATTTTAATGACTTATTAATCTACGAATCATGTAACATACACTAAAAAAAATGTAATACTTTACAGCATAAAATTTTCCTTCTTGTATAGAACATTAAAGACAAAGAAAATGGAAGATAAATCAAAAACAGAAGCTGAGATAAATAAGCAAGTAGAAGAAATTCATAAAGAAACTCAACCTGCGCTTTATGAATTTAATCCTGCTTCAAAAGAGCTTTATATACAAACCGAAAAGGAAATGAATCAAAAAATTTTAGACATCACCATGAAAATAAAAGACCAATACCCTGAGTTGTCTAAATACCTTGAAGAAATGCCAGTAACAATTCCTGACGAGAAAAATCCAGAAATTGCTTTGGAAAATTTAAAGGCTTATTACAATTCATTAGATTCTTTGGTTAGCAAATACATACTAGAACAATCGGTTAAAGAGAAACAAGATTAGTGTAACCGCTTTGTGCTTTTTTTAATAAAATAAGTAGTAATCGTTTTTAGCAGGTTGTTTTCTACTTGTAGTATATTGTTTTGTATATTTTTTATTATCAATTTAAAATACTTGACCAGTACACCAAAAGATGAATCGATAAGAAATAAATTTAATAGCTTTTTTGTATTTTAGAATTGATAAGTTATTTTTAAAAGAGCCTGTAAATAAGTGTTGTAACACGAATGACAAATGAAAAAATTATTAATATAGCCTAACTTTACTGAATTTAATGCGTAATAGTACTTAAATATTACACGTATTACTACTCAAAAAATTTATTATGGACAAAAGTTTAGCATTTAAAAATATCAGTGTTTCACGAAAAAATGTTTTTATATTTTCCTTAATACTTATAATAACCCTTTGCTGCTACGCTCTTGTATTTTATTCTAGCAATAATCAAAAAAGTAATGCCTTGTTAGTTGATATTTCTGGGAAAAACCGAATGCTTTCACAGCGGATAGCAGCTATGGCACAATTAGTATCTTGTTCGGATGATGATACCATATATAGTAAGGCAAGACAAGAATTAGTTAAAGCTGTAGAAGCACATGATATTTCGCTTAAAATACTTAAAGAAGGAGGAATTTTACCCAATACTACACTAGAAAAACCTTTTCCTGCGGCAAGCAAAGAGATAGCCGAAAAAATTTCAGAAACCCAAGAGTATTTCGAAGGACATAAAAAGCTAGTGGATATTTTATTGAATAGACCTAAGTATATTGTTTCTAATACAGATTCAATAGAAGGGAGAAAAATAGATCCGTCATTTGCTGAAGCGACAAAAATGTTACAAAATCGGTTTGTAAGTGGTGCGCTTCTTAAATACGATGTAGTAATTACAAAAATGTTTGTAGAACAAGCAGAAAGAAAGCAAACCAATTTTACGATTTTAATAATGATACTAGTATTCTTAAATCTACTTTGCATTGTTAGTGGACTATTGTTGCTTCAGAAATATATATCTATCCCATTAAAAAACTTATCTGCTATATCTGACAAGATATCAAAAGGAGAAACGAACATAAAATCTGATTATAACAGTGCAGATGATATCGGAAAAATATCAGATTCTATAAATGTACTTACTAGTAATCTAAGAAAGGCTGCGGATTTTACAAATAAAATTGGAGAGGGAGATTTTACAGTTGAACTTGATATTGTTGTAACGGAAACTGTGGGAAAGGATCAAAATTTAGCCTCATCGTTGCTCAACATGAAAAAAAGATTGTCAGAAGTAGCCGATGATGACAAGAAAAGAAATTGGCTAAGTGAAGGGTTGGCAAAATTTACAGAGTACTTCAGATTTAATTATGAATCGCAAGCTTTTGGAGATATCGTTATTAAAAACCTCGTAAAATATTTGAATGCTAATCAGGGCGGAATTTTTATTATAAACGAAAGCAATAAAAATGAGCCTTATCTAGAACTTATATCTTGTTATGCTTTCGACAGAAAAAAACATCAAAATAAAATTATAGAAATTGGAGAAGGAATGGTGGGTCAGGCTTATCTAGAAAAGGAGACTATTTATATTACAGAAATACCAAAAGACTATACTTATATTACTTCTGGTTTAGGAGGAGCAACACCTAAAAGTATTCTCATTGTTCCAATAAAAAATAATAATTCTGTAGAAGGAATATTAGAAATAGCATCATTCAATCTTTTTCAGGAACATGAAATACTTTTTATTGAAAGACTGGCTGAAAATATTGCTTCTGCATTATCTAATTTAAAAACAAATGAAAAAACAAAAAAACTACTTCAGGAATCACAAATTCAGGAAGAACAATTAAGGTCTCAGGAAGAGGAAATGCGACAGAATATGGAAGAACTTTCTGCTACACAAGAACAAATGATAATGAAAGAAAGCGAATATATCGCTATCATCGAAGACTTAAAAGCAACTCTAGCACAGTATAAAAAAGCGGCTTAGGTTGGCGATGTTCCTACTTGAAAATATTGTAGTATAAATGTCTATTACAGATGGCGAAACACCAGAATCAATGGGGAGCAATAAGAGATTTCATAAAAAGCGAATCATTTCACTTTTTATGATCTAATAAGTATAAACCCTACACCAATTACACGTATATCTCGTTATTGGCTATTTTTGAAGGTTTTTCTTATCTCTGCTTTGACCCCACTCAACGACAATCGAACACCAACAGTCTAATATAACTAATGCTACTCCAACTAGCCCGTTTATATTACTATAAACGATCTAAAGAAAAGCATTATGAAAACAACTACAACATTCTTCTTTATCACTACTCTTCTTTTCATAACTAATGTTGTTTTTGCTCAAACAGTAGTAAAACAATATACAGGAGGTAAAAAAGGTGTTGTTATGAATGCTTCTAGCGCTTTAGGTAATGATTTATCAAAACATTCTACTTTAAATTTAAAACCAGAAGCAACTGAAGCTTCATTCGTTTACCAAAATTTTGTTTTTTCTTCAGAATCAGAAAAAGGTACTAAAGTAACTTTCGTAGTTCGCACAGATCAAAAATGTGATCTTAAAGTTTTAAACATGAAACTTTTCACCTTATTAAACAATGCTACTTCAGATACCTTAACTACAGAAGAAATTCAAATTGCTAAAATAAACGAAGATCATAATGTATATGAGTTTTCTTTCATCACAAATAAAAAATTCGATACAGCTGGTCTTATGATCTGTGGTGGTGGAGATTTTCAAACAGTAAAAATATACAAAGTGTATGTTGCAACAAATGCTACTGCTAGTATTTTTTAAGTAAGACCTACTCGGATTAATGTCTTAGTTATTTTTAGTCAAAATTGATACACATCAAGTTATTTTAGTGCAGTCGCTGCGGCAGTATTTGCTTTTCTGAGTTCTAACATAAAATAGTTTGTTTAAAAAATTAAAAGTGATGTAAAGTAATAAATATTTATTCGTACTTTAAATAGTAGAATTTGGCGGAAACGGTTTATTATATTGCAGATGCACCGGCCAGAGGCCTAACAACATAATCGTCACTCGCCGCGCTATCGCTTGGCAGCGACTGCTTCTGGGTAGGAGCGATTGCTGTATCCAAACGCTTAAATGTCCTTTTTAATGAGTGCTACTATTTCTTCAATATATTCTCTAGTATTAGAAAGTCTCGGTACTTTATTTTGTGCCCCAACTTTGCCTTTTTTCTTAAGCCAATTATAGAAGGTTCCTTCCGGTGCTACATGGACTAAAGGGCGTTGTAGAGCAAGGTCTTTATATCGTTTAGCATCATAATCGGAATTTACTTCACGTAATGTTGCATCTAAAATTGTAGTGAATTCTTCTAAATTTTGAGGAGGTGTGATAAATTCTATCACCCACTCATGAGCAGCTTTACTATTTTCAGAGAAAAAAACTGGAGCTGCAGTGAAATTTTTAATAGTTGATTTCGTTGCTAAACAAGCTTTTGTCATTGCTGATTCTGCATTTTCAATTACGAGCTCTTCACCAAATGCGTTAATAAAATGTTTTGTACGCCCAGTTATTTTTATTCTGAACGGCAACAAAGAAGTGAAACGTATTGTATCGCCAATTTTGTATCTCCAAAGACCTGCATTCGTAGAGATTAACAAAGCATAATTTTTATTTAATTCAACTTCATCGAGGCGAAGGGTTTTAGGAGTTTCTTTCTCAAATTCTTCTGCTGGAATAAATTCATAATAAACACCATTGTCTAGTGCCAATAACATCTCGTCCGAATCTTGTTGATCTTGTAGGGCGAAGAAACCCTCTGAAGCATTATATGTTTCGTAGTATTTCACATGATCGCTAGGGAAGAATTTTTTGAAAACTTCTTTATAAGGATGAAATGCAACAGCCCCATGAAAAAAAACATTAAACTCTGGCCAGACTTCCAGTATGTTTTTTTTGCCCGTTACTTGTAAAATTTTTTCTAACAATACTACGGTCCATGTTGGTACGGCAGAAATGTTAGTGACATTTTCTTTGCAAATAACAGCGGCCATTTTTTCAATTTTTGATTCCCACTCATTCATAAGTGCGATTTCAAGAGAAGGCGTACGTCCGTATTCTGCCCATTTTGGGAGGTTGCCAATGATCAAGGCGGATACGTCTCCGCAATTTAGTTCATTGGTAAAGGGGTTAGGGCTAAAGCTCCCACTTATCCCTAGACTTTTGCCGGAGAACAATTCACTCTCAGGATTGTTTACAAAAAAACAAGTAAGGGCGTCCTTTCCGCCACGGTAGTGAGTGTCTTGCAAAGATTCTTTAGACACAGGGATAAATTTACTACGCGCATTTGTAGTGCCCGACGATTTTGAAAACCAAGAAATATTAGAGTCCCAAAGTATATTTTGTTCACCCTTCATGATACGTTCAATGTAGGGATAAAGCTCTTCATACGTTGAAGTGGGTACTTTTTTAAAGTCTTCTATATTTCGAATAGAATCGTATTCAAATTTTTTGCCCCACTCAGTATTCTTGCCTCTTTCGATAAGATATTGAAAAATTTGCTCTTGCACTTCAAAAGGATTTTTTCGATAAGCGTCTATCCGACTCATTCTCGTTTTAAGGAGAGCTCTGAGTATGCTATTTACAAGTGCCACCAGTAATTATTTAATATTTTTATAAATCAGTTATTGTCTCTGTTAATCCTGATGCAAGCCCTTCATCAGCCATCTTCTTATTGTGTGTTTCCAATAAGTCGTCTTTTCTTTTCAATTCAAAATATTTACCAAGGTATACTTTTCTCACCATTTCATCAGCTGCAAGCTCTTCCGCCGTACCCGAACGTAGTATTTTCCCTTCAAATAATAGATAAGCCCTGTCAGTGATAGAAAGCGTTTCATTAACATTGTGGTCGGTAATAAGGATCCCAATATTTTTTTCTTTTAGTCTAGCTACAATTGTTTGAATTTCTTCTACTGCAATGGGATCAACGCCTGCAAAGGGTTCGTCTAGTAATACAAATTTTGGACTAACTGCTAATGCACGGGCTATTTCTGTTCTTCTTCTTTCTCCCCCAGAAAGTACCATTCCTGGATTCTTACGAACATGAGTAAGACTAAACTCTTCTAGCATTTCTTCCACTTTAGCGAGTTGTTCTTTCTTTGACATTTTTGTCATTTGTAAGACAGAAAGAATATTTTCTTCTACAGTAAGTGTACGAAAAACCGAAGCTTCTTGTGCCAAGTAGCCAAGCCCTTTGCGGGCTCGTTCGTACATAGGTAAATTTGTTATGTCTTCGTTATCAAGAAAAATTTTACCTTCGTTAGGTTTTATTAACCCTACAATCATGTAAAAAGTTGTTGTTTTCCCTGCACCGTTTGGGCCAAGTAAACCAACGATTTCTCCTTGTGCCACCTGAACAGAAACATTGTTGGCTACAATTCGAGTTTTATATTTTTTTAGTAAATTTTCTGAACGTAAAATCATTCTTCGATAAATTTTATATCCCTTATTTGTAGTTGTAGGGATTTTATTCCGTTGTACTCATTCTCCTCAATGGAGAAACAGAGATTGAAGTTATCTCCTTTTTTGATTCTTTCAAAATATTGTGGCATTCCAAATCCTATTGCCTCATAAACAGCTGAATCACCTTGTTTAATAAACAGTTTTAGATGCTGGTCTTTAAGCAATCTGCTTCTCCCCTCGTCTTTTATGCCTTCACAAACGAATAGGGGTTGCATATTCTGTGGGCCAAAAGGGGACATTTGTTTTAATATTCTGTAAAACTTATAATTGACTTGGTCCAGTTGTATTTTTCTGTCTATTTCAATTTGAGGGATCAACTGATCAGGTAATATACTAGCAGAAACTATTTGCTCGAATTTTAATCGAAAAGCATCGATGTTTTCAACTTTCAAGGTAAGTCCTGCCGCATACATATGTCCTCCAAATTGATCGAGCAACTCTGAACAATCTGAAATAGCAGCGTGTACATCAAAGCCCGCCACGGATCTAGCGGAGCCCGCCACATGATTTCCTGATTTTGTAAGTATAATGGTGGGTCTATAATATTTTTCTATACATCTTGAGGCTACGATACCAATTACTCCTTTATGCCAATCTTCTTTATACAATACTGTTGATTTTGCTTCTGCAAAATAGTCATCGTTGCGAATCATATTGATTGCTTCTTCTGTAATTGTACTGTCGAAATCTTTTCGTGTGCTATTTTTATCATTCAAGTTAGCGGCGAGTACCAATGCCTCTTCTGGTGTTTTGCTGATGAGCAGTTTTACTGCTGCTTTAGCATGTGCAATACGTCCAGCAGCATTGATACGAGGACCCATTCCAAATACAATATTGCTTACTTCACGTATTTTTTTATATCCGGAAATGTCGGTGAGTGCTTGTATCCCAGGTTTTGGCTTTTTGTTTATCAATTGTATTCCAAGAAAAACCATTGCTCTGTTTTCTCCCGTAATAGGAACGATGTCTGCACAAATGGCAATCGCTACAAAATCTAGGTAATCAAATAATTTGTCAGTAGCATAGTTTTTATGAATACAAAGTGCCTGCATTAATTTAAACCCGACACCGCAGCCACATAGTTCTTTGTATGGATAGAGACAATCGTTTCTTTTGGCATCTAGCACTGCCACGGCAGGAGGAAGTACTTCGCCAGGCAGATGGTGATCGCAAACAATAAAGTCAATTCCAAGTGTTTTAGCATACGCTATTTTATCAACTGCCTTTATTCCACAATCAAGACTAATAATAAGTGTGAATCCATTTTCTTTTGCCCAGTCAATGCCTATTTGTGAAATGCCATATCCCTCAGCATAACGATCTGGAATGTAATAATCAAGATTATGATAAACGGTGGAAAGGAAATCATAGACTAGAGAAACGGAAGTAGTTCCATCTACGTCGTAATCGCCATAGATTAGAATTTTTTCATTTTGTTGAAAAGCCTCGTCAATACGCTCTACTGCCAAATCCATGTCTTTCATCAGAAAGGGATCGTGAAGATCTTCTACCGAAGGCCTAAAAAAGCTACGTGCTTTTTCAAATGTGCTAATACCTCTTTGAAGTAAAAGGGAGGCTAATACACTGTCAATATTAAGGTCTGTTGCTAAAGAACTTGTTTTTTCTAAGTCTGGAACTTCTTTAAGAATCCATCGTTTTTCCATGATGCAAATTAGAAATTTAAAAAGTGATTTGGAACTGATTGTTTTCCACTATGTTTAAAAATAAAATTCAATATAGAACTATATCGTAACCTATACAATATTATCCTTCCGAAAAAGTTATTTTATACATATCTTGGCACTTAAATAATAAACGAATAACAGATGAACAGGCTTTTTTTGATTGCGTTGACAGCGTTAAGTTTTACCATGCTTTCCATGGATACTCCAAAACTTGCGAAAAGAAAAATATACGATGGTGTTAGCATTCTAATGCCAGAAGATTTTGTAGTAATGTCGGACAAGGATATTTCAGCTAAATACCCCTCCACTAAAAAGCCATTAGCTGTTTTTATGAGCTCGGATACTAGAGCAGACTTTACAATGAACAATACAAAAGCTAAGTTCAATGGTCAAACTGCTAAAATGTTGCATGAAATATATAAAGTTACGATCATAGAAACTTATGATACTGCAGCGTTTAAAAAGGATAAGTTGAAGGTGTCGTTGAATTTTATTCAGGACGGCGTGAAGACGATCAATAAAAAAGAATATGCTTATTTTGAATTTACCTCTGAGTTCAACAATATTAAGAAATATAATTACCTGCTTTACGCTCCCCATAAAAAACATATATTAATCTTTAATTTTTCGTGTGATCAACGTGCTATGGATGTATATCAGCCTATTGCCAACAAAATGGTAAGCTCGGTTAAAGTAAGTCCTAAACTTACGATGCCTGACTATTTTTTGCAGCAAAACAATAACGTGCCCAGAAAAAGACAATCGGCACAAGACATACTTGAAATGCAAAATAAAAACAAGTCTAAAATAAATAAAAAATAGTGCTGACTCCATTTTCTGACGAACATTTCATGAAGGAAGCCTACAAGGAAGCTATGTATGCTTTTGAAGAAGGAGAAGTTCCTGTAGGTGCAGTAGTAGTTTGTAACAACCGTATTATTGCCCGCGCTCATAACCAAACAGAACGATTGACGGATGTAACTGCCCATGCTGAAATGGTAGCGCTTACTTCTGCTGCCAATTTTTTGGGTAGTAAATACCTGAACGAATGTACGCTATATGTTACTCTTGAACCCTGTTTAATGTGTGCTGGCGCTTTACAATGGGCACAATTAGAACGACTGGTGTTTGGAGCTTCTGATGAAAAACATGGCTTTGTAAAATTAAATCAACTTGTTTTACACCCTAAAACATTGGTTGTTTCAGGTATTATGGCCAAAGAATGCGGCCAATTGGTAAAAGATTTTTTTGGAGGATTGAGAGGTTAGCCAGTGATTTTTTTCATTGTTTAAATATAGTAATTATGTAATAGGATATTCTATGATTTTAATATATTTGCCTCAACGGAAATTTGTAAAACATCTAAATAAATAAAAAAATGGCTTTTGAACTACCTGCACTTCCATACGCTAGCGATGCGTTGGAACCTAATTTCGATAAAACTACTATGGAAATTCACCATGGCAAACACCACAATGCTTATGTTACTAACCTTAACAATGCAGTAAAAGGTACTGAGTGGGAAAATAAATCAATCGAAGAGCTACTTAAAAATATTAGCAAACTAGCACCTGCAGTTCGCAATAATGGAGGTGGTCATTTCAACCATTCTCTTTTCTGGACAGTATTAGGGCCAAACAAAGGAGGTACTCCTGCTGGAGATCTTGGAGCTGCTATCGAGAAAAAATGGGGTACATTCGAGAAATTCAAAGAAGAGTTTGCCAATGCAGGCGTAACTCGTTTTGGTTCAGGATGGGCTTGGTTGATTGTTGCAAATGGCGAGATAGAAATTTGTTCCTCTCCAAACCAAGACAATCCTTTAATGGACATTGCAGAGAAAAAAGGTACGCCAATTTTAGGATTAGATGTTTGGGAACATGCATATTATCTTAAATATCAAAACAGAAGACCTGATTATATAGCAGCATTTTGGAATGTGGTAGATTGGGATGCAGTAGCGAAAAGATATTCAGCTGCAAAATAAAAAGTAGTGTATATTTAAAAGTTCCCAACGATTAATTCGTTGGGAACTTTTATCTTTTTATGCTAAATCTTGCCTTTCCCACCAGCCACTTGGTTAGAGTTGGTAAGCAGTTTAAAGCTTACAAACCCAATAAGTAATATGATTAGAAATGCCATCATTTTTTATATATCTATATACCTTAATACGCAGGAATCATGCCAGGTAAGCGCTCTTCTAAAGATATTTTTGTGAAAAGCATAAATTATTTATAATTAACCTCATTTTTTTAGGTAATGGAGATTTTTAAAACAATACAAAAACCAGGATATAATTTATTGTATAATAGAAATGCAGGTGTAAATTTACAATACTATAAGAGTATTAAAGCTCGTTATAAACTACTATGAAAAATCTACTTAGAATAGCCATAATAATGTTGTTTGTGTGTTCAATAATGGTTGTCAATGCTCAAAGAACCGTATTAGAATTAGAAATGAAAGGAGGGAAAGCTCAAAACGTTTTTTCTACTAATGATGCCAATGGAAACCTAGTTTATATTTTTCAAGGCACAAAATCCTTTCAAATTTCAATATTAGACCCAAACTATAAAATTATAAATGAGTTTCTCGTTGATAAAGACGTAGTAGAAAAGAAAAACACAGTTATTGGTGCTACATTAAGCGATCGAAAAATAGTTTTATACTTGTATAATGAAAAGGGGGGAATTTTTTCGGCACTAATAGTTGATCGTGTCACAGGTGGTTATAAATTTAATCCTAGTATTGGAACATTGGCTAAAGACCAGTTTCTGCTAAAATCTTTTGAGATGGAAGGAGTGTTTTACGCTATGATTGTTCCTGAATACAAAAACACCGTAGTACTATTTACTTCTAATGAAGGAGGAGACTTTCTTGTAAAAAATTATGAAATTAATTACCAAGCTTTTTATGCAAAATTATCTTCAAAAAACGACGAGATAAACCAGAAGACAGACAATCCTGTTGGCATTGAAAAAATGAGTTATGCTGTTGAAAATAATATCAAGTCTTCTTATCCCTCTAAAAAGATGTATGCCTATGGCAATAGAATATACATGACTTTTGAAGAGCCTTCGCATACTCATTTAGTAATCATTGACCCAACAGGTGGAGAAGCAGTTTATAGGAAATTAAATTTCTCTCTTGATCAAGGCAAAGATAAAAGTCCACGCCAAGGCAATTCCTTTTTATATAAAGGAGATTTGTTTAGAGTTACTTATAACAACGACCAATTAAATATGATTGTTATAAACCTTGATTCTATGGAAATGCTAAAAAGTTATAATGTGTTTCCAGATCAAGACATCTCTATCATAAACGGTACTATTAAAGAGGATGGAAATGATATTCAGGACCGAATTGTAAAGACGACGAATTTGTATTTTAGAAAAATCAATAGAGGTAAATTAGCAATTGCGGTAAATGATTTAAATAATGGTCAGTATGAAACTGAAATAGGCGCCTATGAAGAATATACTACTACAAGAGGTTCTGGAGTTGGCTATCCTATGAGTCCGGGGATTAGTATTGGAGGAGGCATTGGTGTAGGTGTGGGCATTGGAATAGGCATGGGAGGCTTTGGTGGCATGGGCGGTTTTGGAGGGTATCCTGGCTATAGTCCTTATGGAAGTGGATATACGACAACGAGTATTCGTGTTACCTATTTTCAATCCTTGCTTAGGATAGATGACCTTTCTCATATTGAAGGGAATGTTCCACGAACAATCCTTGAAAAAGTAACCGATTATGAAGACGATGTTTTAAAAAACAATAGCCCTGAATTATTAAATTTTCTATCAAATTCAACTAGACTTGTTTTAGGCTATTATGTAAAAGGCCGTTCAAAATATATTCTCGTAGAATTTAAACGGTAGAAATTTTTAATTTTTTAACAGTTGTATCTTTTTATTTTTTCTGCATTATAGTTTCAAACTTAAACTATAAATTTTATGGCAGGCAAAAATGAATCTCCTAGACAGAAGATGATAGGTATGATGTACCTAGTCCTCACAGCATTGTTGGCTTTACAAGTAAGCTCAGCATTGATCTATAAATTTCAAGCATTAAATACAAGTCTTGAAAAAACAGTGGTAACAACAGATGTAGGCAATAAGCAAAAGTTTGCTTCTATTTTAGAAACTGTTAAAAAAAGAGGTGATAAGCCTAGAGAAGTTTTGTTGACAAAACATGCAGGAGAAGTGCGAATAAGAACTCAGGCAATGCTTGCAGAGATTGATGGGCTTAAGAAAGAGCTTATCGAATCAACTGGTGGATATGATGAAGAAGGAGGATTTAAAGGTGCCAACGAAGAAACAAAAGTCGAAGTGATTATGATTGGTGCAAATAAAAACGCTGGAAAAGCCTATGCGTTAAAAGCAAAGCTAGATGAATACGTAACTTTTATGAACGATCATTCTAAGCGCAAATTTGACCCGTTAGCTAGAAATGCAAGTGAGGATCCTGCGCTTAAAAATAATTCTGATCAAAAAAATAAAGATTACGCGCAACTTAATTATGGTCAGACACCAATGGTAGCAGCTCTTGCCGTCTTAAGCGAAACAGAAGCAAAGATCGTAAACATGGAAAATGTTATCATGGCAGATATCGCAAAGGACATTAATGCTGATGATTATCCTGTAGATAAAGTAACGCCATTTGTAAAACCAAAATCAGATTATGTAGTAGCCGGTACAAAATACCAAGCCGAAATGTTTATGGTGGCTACCTCTTCTTCACTTAAACCTAAAATGCAATTCGGAAATTCAAACCTTAGCGTAGACACTGATGGAATAGGCGCTCTTTCCTTTATAGCCTCTGGAGGGAATTATGGACCGAATGGTACGTTGAAGAAAACTTGGGCGGGAACGATAACAATGAAAAATCCCAACGGACAAGACACTTCCTATAAAGTAGTTCATGAATATACTGTTGTAAAACCAGTTATTCAAGTACAATCTGCTTCCGTACAAGCGCTCTATAGAAATTGTGGCAATAAGTTGAATGTCTCTGTACCCGCACTAGGTGCAGAATATAACCCCAACTTTAGAGCGGAAGGTGCTACTATTATTAAAGGCGACAGACCTGGCATGATTACGCTTGTTCCCACAGGAATATCGGTAAAGTTAGAGGTAAACAACAATGGAAATTTTCTTGGTCAGGAAAAGTTTAATGTAAAATTAATTCCAATGCCAACTGTTGATGTGAAAATAAACAATAGAAAAATATCTCCTATAGAAGGAATAGGCGCAACCGAAGCACGGAATGTGTCAATTAAAATTAATGCAGAGAAAAATTTTGCAGACGCATTGCCTGCCGATTCCAAATATTATGTTTCAGAAGGGACTGTTTATTTAGTTCGAGGAAGAAGAGAAATAAAAAGAACACCGGTCACTGGGCAAAGCATTTCATTAGCTTCTATGACAAATGAAATGAGACCAGGAGATAGATTAATTATTGAAGTGGGTAAAGCAAAAAGAGTAAATTTTAGAAACGAGCCAGAGGAAGTTATTATTCCAAAATACTATGAAACTATTGTATTGAACTAGCTGGTTATGGGCGATGAATGTCCGCAAGTGCAGAAATGCCTTGCGGATTTTTTTATGATAATTTATTTTTAATTAGTAATTCGATTAGTTCAAGTCCTTTTTCAAAACCTCTTTCGTTGTTGGGGAGTACAATATCCGATTCGTGGCGAAAGGGTTTTATAAATTCCTGATAGGAGGGTTGAACATGGTTTTTTTGAGTATACAGTACATGGTCTAATGGATAGCCTCGCTCATCAGCATCACGTTTTATTCTACGAGTAAGTTTGAGGTCTTTTTTAGTATGTATAAAAACCGAAAAATCGAGCAATTCAAAAATTTCTTTGTAATGAAAAATAAAAATCCCCTCAACGACAATTACTGGCGTAGGTATAAATGTTAATACCTTAGGTTGTATAGCGGGGTTGTTGAATGTATATTCTAATTTTTGAATTGTTTCTCCTCGTATTAATTTTGAAAGATCTTCTTTTAATTTATCATGTTCAATAGCGGACGGGAGATCGAAGTTTTCTACACCATTAGCATCTATATGTTGTTGTTGTTTTTCTTTATAATATTCATCTTGTGAAATAACACATAGCTGGTTCGATGAAAAACGCTCCTTTAGTTTAGAAATAAAAAGCGTTTTTCCGCTTCCACTTCCACCACAAATTCCAATTATGTAGGGCTTTATCATTTAGTGATTTCTATAGTTTTGTTTTCTGTCGTCTGCAAATAAACAGTGCCGTAACAAATAACTAAAAACAGTTGATATAACAAAAATTTTTCGAGGCTAAGGCTTCAAAAATTTCACAAGTGCCTCAACCGCTTTGGCTCTATGGCTAATCGAATTTTTTTCTTCCATATTCATTTCCGCAAAAGATTTTTCATGTCCTTCTGGTTTAAAAATGGGGTCATAGCCAAATCCGTGCTCTCCCCTTTTTTGATATAGTATCTCCCCTTTTACAATACCTTCAAATTGATGAACAACACCATTTAAGATTAGTGTAATGCACGTTCGAAACTGCGCCTTACGGTTTTCTTTCTCTTTCATTTTCTCCAATATGAGTACCATATTGTCTTCAGGGTTACAATCTGGTCCTGCATAACGAGCAGAGTAAACACCGGGCTCACCATTTAAAGCTTCAATTTCCAATCCCGTGTCATCAGCAAAACAATTAACATTGTATTTCCTCCAAACGAATTCTGCTTTTTGAAGAGAATTCCCCTCTATAGTGGTTCTAGTTTCTGGCAATTCCTCGTTGCAACCGACTTCTTGAAGACTTTTAATAGTAAAATTTCTATCTAACAGCGTCTTGATTTCCTGTAACTTACCTTTATTATTTGTAGCGAAGCAGATTTGCATAATTACTATAGTATATTTAATTTATTATAAATCAATTAGTTGACTTTTTTGGCAAGTGCTCATTTATTTAAAGCAAACCGATTTAACTAACCCTTCTTTGCGAATTAACCAAAAATCCTTACCTTTGCCAACTATTTATAGATGGACGGGTTCCATCGCTTAACAAAAAAAACATATGTCAGTTAAAATCAGATTAGCAAAAAGAGGCAGAAAAAAATTACCAATATTTGATATTGTAGTTGCCGACTCAAGAGCTCCGCGTGACGGAAAATTTATTGAGAAATTGGGTTCTTACAACCCACAAACACACCCAGCAACAGTAGTGCTTAACGAAGAAAAAGCATTCGACTGGGTTATGAAAGGTGCTCTGCCAACAGACACTACTAAAACTATCCTTTCTGATAAAGGTGTATTGTTTAGAAAACACCTTCAAATTGGTGTTTTGAAAGGCGCTATCACACAAGAAGCTGCTGATCAAAAATTAAACGATTGGAAAAATCAAAAACTAGCTGCTGCTGAGAAAAAAGTAGCTGAAATGGCAAACGCTAAGTCAGCAAACAAAAAAGCGCAACTTGTAGCAGAATCTGAAGTAAACAAGAAAAGAGCTGAAGCAATCAAAATTAAGAAAGCTGCTGCTGTTTTCGTTGAGCCAGTAGCTGAAGTAGTTGAAACTCCTGCTGCTGAAGCAGAGTCTACAACAGAAGAAGCAAAAGCTGAATAATTAATTGAGACAGGCTTTATGAATTTTGATTCTTGTTTTAAACTAGGCAGAATAAATAAAGCACATGGTCTTAAAGGAGATCTCAAAGTTACATTTGAAGCAGAGTTTCCTATTGAATTTTCAAAATTGGAATCAGTTTTTGTTAATATTAACAACAAACTGATTCCTTTTTTTATTGAAAAAATTTCAGTGCAAGGGAAAAAGGCAATTTTTACAATAGAAGACATTAAAGATCTCAAGACTGCCGAACCTCTTTACGATAAAGAACTTTATCTCCCCTTAACCTTGCTTCCAGAAGACGACGGAAGTGTTTTTGCCTACACCGATCTTATAGGCTATACTGTTGCCGATAGAACATTGGGTATGTTAGGATTGATTACCGATGTTTATAATCTCCCCGGTCAAGATGTGTTTTCGATGGACTACAAACAAAAGGAAATCCTCATTCCTGCCAGCGATGAACTCATCACCAAAATTGAAAAAAGCAAAAAAATAGTTCATATAGAAATACCGGAAGGCTTGTTGGAGATTTATTTGTAAAAGTAAATTCTTTCGTAGCATTTTCGCACACGTCAATTGTCGTTGTTGATTTCTGAAGTCATATTCCTGCTTTTTGTTTTTCTTTAAATTATCAAAATGAATTTTCTAACTTTACGCTAAACAACCTATATGCGCATCGACATTATTACTTGCTTACCAAAGTTACTGGACAGTTTTTTTGCGCATTCTATTCTTAAGCGTGCAGCAGATAAAGGAATAGTGGAAGTACATGTGCACGATATTCGTGAATACTCTACTCACAAACAACGCCAGACCGACGATTATGCTTTTGGCGGAGGTGCAGGAATGGTGATGATGATAGAGCCGATTGACAATTGCATCAGCAAGTTAAAAACGGAACGTAGTTATGATGCTGTTATTTATATGACTCCTGACGGAGAAAATTTTAGTCAAAAAATTGCTAATAAACTTTCGTTACTAGAAAATATTATAATCCTTTGTGGGCATTACAAAGGCGTTGACGAGCGCGTGAGAGAACAATTTATTACACACGAAATTAGTATTGGTGACTATGTTCTTTCGGGTGGAGAATTGGCGGCTGCAGTAGTTTCAGATGCTATTATCAGATTAATCCCAGGAGTGTTGTCTGATGAAACCTCTGCGCTTACCGATTCTTTCCAAGACGATCTTTTGGCTCCACCTGTATATACAAGACCTGCCGAATACAAAGGTTGGAAAGTGCCTGACGTATTGCTGTCTGGACACGAAGCGGAAATAAATAAATGGAGAACCGAACAATCTATTGAAAGAACCAAAAAGAGAAGGCCAGGGTTAATTGATTAGTGATTTGTTTTTGTTACATTAGAAAATAATTCTTTATATGAAAAAATATTTTATCGTTTTTGTTGCACTATTTTTACTTTCATCGGTTGTTTCTTATGCACAGAAAGTAACGTTTAAATTGGTCAATGCTGCCAGCCTTCAACCTATTGAAGGGGCTTCGCTAAAATCATATCTTGGTGTAAGAACCTCAATTGCCTCTGATAAATATGGGCACATTACGATCCAGTTGAAGGAAAATGATACGCTTACGATCTCAAAAGAATATTATCACCCGCTTTATTTATTTGTAAAGGTGAAAAATTTTGACACCACGCATGTTATTTCGATCAATATGCTTCCTTCAAAAGAAATTCATGAGCCTGTAAAAGGAAATTTCAAAAGTCTTTCTGATTTTGAATACCACTTTGTGCATGATGAGATTGGTGATGATAGTCACTTGAAAGTAAAGGGTTTTGAGCACCAGACCGCATCACAAGTTAGAACAGCTTTAATGCATTCTACCAAAAATCCTGACGGTTTTCATATAACACCTGTTCGCCACCATTTGCATGCAGGGGAGAGCCAATATAAAAT
>JANOTP010000099.1:0-3809 GCA_031416415.1 Cytophagales bacterium
GATTGAAACGAGCTCGGTAGCCATTAAAACAAATGGTCAGTCGGTTTATTCCTATTTCAATCAGGCACAAATTTATACAAGAGGTATAGAAACTGATATCACCTTAAAACCGATAAAAAATTTATCTATTTCATTGGGGTATCAATACTTGGAAGCAAAAAACAAACAAGTACTAAAAGGCATTGAAGCTGGGGAATACTTTTCGCGTGATCCTATAACACTTGAAACAACAAGATTGACAAAAGAAAACTATGGTGGACTTTTCAACCGTTCCAAACACATGGCGAACGTTCGGTTATTTTATATGAATCCAAAAAACGGACTAGGTACGAGTCTCCGCTGCATCTATAGAGGAAAATATGGATACGGCGATTTGAATGGAAATAATATTCTGGACAATGAATCAGAATATGTGAAAGGATATTATTTATGGAATCTTTCAGTTTCTAAAAAAATATATAATACCATAAATCTACAAACCGGCATTGACAATCTCTTTGATTATATAAGTCCCACCTACATTACTTCGATTCCTGGTAGAATATTTTATGTAAGTATCACTTTAGAGTTAAACAAAAAATTAAACAAGAAAATTAATTAGAAATATAACGATGAAAAAAAATTTAACTATAAAAAATAGTGGTTTGTTATATATACTTATAGCAATATGCCTGGTCTCTTGTAATGATACTGACGAACCTAAACCCTCCACTAATAACACAAATGGTAAACTGATTGTTAATACTGTAAAAAATCTAGCGGCCAATCCTACTGATGGAAATGGAACAGGGCACTATACTTTTTTTAGCTTTAAATACAATTCTATTGTACCACTTTCCGATTCTGCTACCATCAATTGGGATGTAGCATTTAACGCTACTACCCTACTGGTAAATGGAGGTACTAGTGGGCCAGGAATTGGTGCTGCGCAACTATACACAGGAATATTTAGTGAACTAGCAATGGCTCCTAGCGAGGGATACAAACAAGACAATAGCGGAGCCCTTCCTCCATTTGCTATCCCAACTGGAAGCGGTAATGGATGGTATAATTATAATTCTACAACACATGTTATTTCTGCTATTCCAGGACGTGTATTGGTATTCAAGACTGCACAAGGAAAATATGCGAAAGTAGAAATAATAAATTACTATAAAAACAACCCCACTACTGCTACTAATATCGATATAGCCAGATATTATACATTTCGATATTCATATCAAGATAATGGAAGTAAAAATTTACAATAAATACTATAACCTATAACTATAACTATAAATACAAATGAAAAAAATATACATAACATGCATTCTATTATTAGCAGGACTTTGCACATGGGCACAAAGTTTCACTGCTACGGGTCCAAAAACAATTTTCGAATTACCAGCACTAGGTACAGCAGGACATTACACTTTCTATAACTTTGAAACGGGAAAAGAAATTTCATTGTCAGACTCTGCTACTTCTAATTGGGATATAGCTTTTAGAGGCACTACTATAATTCTAAATGGTGGATCCAGTGGACCTTCTAGCGTTACAGGTCAGGTATTGGCTTCTACTAATTTTAACACTTTATTAACCGCTCCTACCACAGGGTACAATTCAGATGGCACTTCCAAAGCTATTCCTACTGGGAGTGGAAACGGTTGGTACAACTACAATTTTATACCAGCAGATGGTGGTCCGCATTCTATTACAGCTATTGCAGATAGAGTAGTAGTGATAAAACTAGCAAATGGCAACTATGTAAAATTAGAACTACTAAATTATTATCAAGGTGCACCACTTACAATCCCCACCACTGGAGCACCTTATGCTGGTATAGGAAAATATTTCACGTTCCGTTATCTGGTAGCTTCTTCTACTGATATTAGCAACAGAATTACGAAAATCTCTAATTTATATGCCAATATCTCAGGAAACCATTTCCAATTTTTTAATCTTGCTTCTGCTGATACTTTAGCTACTGCTGACTCTAACTCTACAAAATGGGACATTGCCTTAAAAGGTACTACTATTTTGGTGAACAGTGGAATTAGTGGTCCTGATATAGATTCGGCTCAAGTAATGCTGTTAGATTTTAACGATGTACTTGTGGCTCCTTCCGCAGATTGGCGCAGTGATAACGTGAGTACTAAAGCAATCATTACTGGAAGTGGAAATGGTTGGTATAATTATGATGGCGCTACAAATATCATTACACCCTTAAAGGGAAGAACAATTGTACTAAAACTTTCCAATGGGCGATATGTAAAAATAAAAATAAAAAGTTATTACAAAGACGCACCTACTACACTGCTAGGTACTGAACCAACTAGGTATTATACCTTCAGTTATGAATATGTTCCTAATGGAAGTGCAGCACTTACCGCTACCATTACAGATGCTACAACTGCTATAGTTAGCGCGTCTTCAACAGAATCCTTTATTACTATTTTTCCTGTACCATTTTCAGAAAGTGACTTAACTATAGTATGGGCATCTCACTTAGCCGTTCAGAAACTAAAAATTACGAATGCTCAGGGATTTATTCTACTACAGAAAGATATTAGCGATAATCAAGAAGAGATAAAATTGGAGAATCTATTTCTTTCTAAAGGGTTGTATATCGTGAATATTGAAGGAGATGATTTTAACGAGACAAAAAAAATAATTGTAGAGTAAAAATAGACTAATAAACCTAACCTTATTACTAAAATGAATGATTGTACTTACCTCACACTTTACAATTCAAAAGATGGATATGTTGTAAAATGTGTTTACTGTAATAAAATCCAACTGGCATTTGGAAATAGTATACTAACTCTTAGTCAAGATGAATTTCAATCTTTAAGATGTCAGACAACAGATAAAATAAGAGAAAATAAATTTATAGGATTTCCGGAACAAAAAAACATCACGTTTCATACTAAGTCAAAGAGCGTAATGATGGTATTTAGTTTCAAAGACCTTGAATTGCTTTATGAAATGATTGAGCATGCAAACCTTATGCTGGAAGTAAATAATATTGTTTTAAATCAAAACTAATTAAATATACAATTATGAATTATAAAAAAATTAGTATCCTCTTCTCAATATGTTTTTCATACCTATTACTACCTGCTTATAGTATTAAAAACAATACACATATATATGAAGAAAAAATTGTGTCTGTAAATGGTAGAACCACTGAAATAATATGTGCACTTGGGCTGGAAAAAAGCTTGATCGGTACAGATATAACGAGTACTTATCCAGCAAGTGTTCTAAAACTCACTAAGGTAGGCCATACGAGAACGTTAAGTGCGGAAGGTATTGTTTCCTTAAGTCCTACGATAGTGATTGGATTAGATAAAGATTTAAAACCTGAATTAAAAAAGCAATTGGAGACAGCAGGAATAAAAGTACTTCTGTATAAAGATGACTATAGCATACAAGGTGCTAAAAACACAATACATTCTATAGCCACTTATTTCGGAAAAACTTCTGAATCGCAAATTCTTATTAAAAAAATAGATGCCGATTTACTAAGAGTACCAAAATTAAAAAAACCTAAGAAAGTTTTATTTATATACGCCAGAGGAACAGGAACAATGATGGTGTCAGGCAGTAATACATCTATAGATAAAATGATAAAACTGGCAGGTGGTGAAAATGCGGTAACAGGATTTGAAGATTATAAACCTCTTACCGCTGAATCGCTTGTTGCTGCTAATCCCGATGTAATCTTATTATTTGATAGTGGACTGGAAAGTTTAGGAGGAATAGAAGGCTTGCTTAAAATACAAGGAGTAGCACAAACAAATGCTGGAAAAAATAAAAAAGTAATT
>JANOTP010000100.1:0-9547 GCA_031416415.1 Cytophagales bacterium
CAAGGTCGGTTTTGGCGGCGACGGTCACCCAGGGACGAACCTTTAACTCCGCTGGCGCCGCGAGCTCGGGCAGGGTGTATTCGGCAGTGATGTCGTCCATGGGCGAAAGTCTACTCACAAGTTTGGGAACCAAACCGTTAAATAAACACAAACAAAACATAAACAACCTACAAATAAATCAGTTGCGATTTTAAATGCAAGACCTGCGAACGGTTCTTTTTCATCAGGCTTACGTGTAACTTCTAAATCCGTATCTGGATTAATACCTTTAATATCTTCTTTATCTAGAGGAGATGGCAATAGGGACATAACAAAGTCCAACATTGTTTGTACTCCTTTATTTTTAAACGAAGAACCACAAAGCATAGGAACAACTTTCATTGCAACAACAGCTTTACGTAATGCTTCAAGAATTTCAGCTTCTGTAATAGTAGTTGGGTCCTCGAAATATTTCTCCATTATTTTGTCATCGAATTCAGCTACAGCTTCCAGAAGTTTTTCTCTGTATTCTGTTGCTTCTTCAAGCATATCTGCAGGAATTGGAACTTCTTTGAAAGTCATTCCTTTATCGTGCTCATTCCACTCTATACCACGGAAGTTGATCAAATCAACAACACCCTTGAAGTTATCTTCAGATCCGATTGGTAATTGCAATGGTACTGCATGGCTACCCAACATTTCTTTCACTTGTTTACACACGTTAAGAAAGTCAGCACCTGAACGGTCCATTTTATTTACGAAACCAAGACGCGCTACGTTATAGTTATTAGCTAGACGCCAGTTTGTTTCAGATTGTGGCTCAACGCCATCAACAGCACTGAACAAAAATACTAAACCATCTAAAACTCTAAGAGAACGATTTACTTCAACAGTAAAATCTACGTGCCCAGGAGTATCAATAATATTTACATGGTATTTTTCGCCTCTGTAATCCCAATCTACAGTAGTAGCTGCTGAAGTAATTGTAATACCTCTTTCTTGCTCTTGCGCCATCCAGTCCATAGTAGCGGCACCATCGTGCACCTCTCCTATTTTATGGCTAACACCAGCGTAGTAAAGAATACGCTCTGTGGTAGTTGTTTTCCCTGCATCAATGTGAGCAGCAATACCAATATTTCTTGTATATTTTAAATCGCGAGCCATTTGCGTTTATTTCTAGAATCTAAAATGTGAAAATGCTTTGTTCGCCTCTGCCATTCTGTGCGTATCGTCTTTCTTTTTCACAGCAGCACCTTCTCCTTTTGAAGCAGCAACGATTTCTCCTGCCAACTTCTCAGTCATTGTTTTCTCTCCTCTTGATCTTGAGTATTGAATCAACCACTTCATCCCTAAAGAAGCTTTTCTTTCAGGACGTACTTCGGTAGGTACTTGGAATGTTGCTCCACCTACTCTACGGCTTTTAACCTCAACGTAAGGACTTACATTAGCAAGTGCTTTTTTCCAGATTTCAAGACCGTTTTCACTAGTTCTTTTTTGTACAAGTTCAATAGCGCCATAAAAAATGTCATAAGCTATTGACTTTTTACCATCGTACATTAATACGTTTACAAATTTAGTTACTACAGCATCCTGAAATTTTGGATCTGGTAACACGTATCTTTTTTTAGGTTTTGCTTTTCTCATAATATTAGTATAATACTTGGGCACACAATAAAAAGCGGTGCCAATTACCTATTTCTATAAATTTATTTTACTTATTTTTTCTTTTTCGCTGGTGCACCTTTCGCTGCTGGAGCTACTGCACCTGGCTTAGGTCTCTTAGTACCATATTTCGATCTTGATTGTTTTCTACCACTTACACCAGCAGTATCCAAAGAACCACGAACGATGTGATACCTAACACCTGGAAGATCTTTTACTCTACCACCTCTAACAAGCACGATTGAGTGCTCTTGAAGATTGTAACCCTCTCCAGGGATATAAGCATTCACCTCTTTTTTATTAGTTAACCTAACCCTTGCAACCTTTCTCATTGCAGAGTTTGGTTTCTTAGGAGTAGTTGTGTATACTCTTGTACATACGCCTCTGCGGAATGGACAAGAATCCAAAGCAGGTGATTTAGACTTCCATTTAAGTTTTTGTCTTCCTTTTCTAACTAATTGCTGAATAGTAGGCATTTTATAATTATTTATTTACGTCCATTTTTTTGGAAGGGCAAAGGTACTAAAGATTTATTTTAAAGCAAACCATATTTATAAAATATTTTTAAATAACTGATTTATAATCATTAATGCATAATTTATAATCAAACCTATTTTCTTTTTAAGGCGTATTAGTATTAAAAATGCGTTTTGAGCTCGCTTATTTACAAGTATTTTCTAGCATATTTGTGAGTCAATAGACCTATAAAATTCATCTCTTTCAATTGAATAAAACAGTTACTAAATATTATTTTCTTCTATTAATAACGTTTTTACTAAAAATAACTACGCCGATTACTTTTGCGCAAGACACTAAAATTGACTCTATTAAAAAAGAAAACCAATTTTCATTTGCGGGTATAATCCTTCCCTCTAAAAGTCCTGAAAGTGGTTTTTATTTAAATTGTGGGATATCTGCATATATAAATAATGTTTTTTATAACTTAATAAGTAATTCTATTAAATATAAAAAATCAATTAGCATTTATTATTATAATACTAAGCTATAACACAACATAACAAAATTAAACTGGACTTTACGGACAATATACACGCAAAAGGACTGTAGACATTCACAAAAAACAATCTTAGATAAACAATATGAATACAAATAAATTGCTCTTCTCAACAGAAAGTTATTCCCCTTTAAAAAATAAGATGCTTGCGGTCTCAGATTTTGAAAATGGACAATTAGAAATAAAAAAATTCCCAGACGGGGAAAGGTACATGCGCATTATATCAGATGTGAATGAGCGACATGTATTAATTCTTGGTGGCACCGTAACAGATCAAGACACCCTTGACATATATGATTTGGCTAGTGCAGCAGTTAAATATGGTGCTGCATCACTTACGTTAATTATCCCTTACTTTGGGTATTCAACAATGGAACGTGCTGTAAAATACGGCGAAGTAGTAACGGCTAAAACTAGAGCTACTCTATTTTCATCTATCCCAAGAACTAGCTTTGGCAATAAGGTAATCTTAATAGATTTACATACAGAGGGAATACCTCATTATTTTGAAAGTGGCATTCGACCTGTACATTTATATTCTAAATCTATTATTATTGAAGCTTGTCATGAACTATATGGTGATGACTTTGTACTAGCTAGTACAGACGCTGGTAGAGCAAAATGGGTAGAATCGCTTGCCAATGATATGCATGTTAATGGTGCATTTATATTTAAAAAAAGAATTTCTGGAGATGAAACAAAAGTAACTGGAATTAGTGCTGATGTAAAAGGTAGGAATGTGATTATTTACGATGACATGATTCGTACTGGAGGCTCGTTAATTCAAGCTGCTAAATCATATAAAGAAGCTGGAGCAAAAGAAATATCTGTGATTACTACCCACGGAATATTCGCTGGTGATGGTGTAAAAAAACTTAAAGAGAGTGGAATTATTAATAGGATAATTTGCACTGATACTCATCCTAATGCTGAAAAAATTCAATCTGAATTTATTAAAGTAAAAACAGTAGCAACTATCTTAGTAAAAAAAATAGGAGAATAGATTCTATCTATTACTCCTATAAATTAAATATTTTCACAACTCTATGCATAGTTAAAATGATGATGTATAGTTTGAACTACCGCTAGTGAAACATTGAAAATTATACCAGAAGCAACTAAAAACAAGGCGATTTTTTTGATTGATTTCATTTTAATAGAATTATAGGTGGTAGTAATACTGCTTATCTAAGTGATATTTACGGAGTACTTAGAAAAAAGGTTATGAAATTTATATAAAAACTACAATTTTCATAATTTAAGAACAAATCACCTATATAAAAACAGTATAAATCTATTGTTCTCTAAACTTCTCGGACTCTTCTTGTAGTGCTTCCTCCTTTAAATTGTCTATTAATTTCTGTCATGGCCAACTCGAAAATTTTAATATTTTCCTCAGAATCAGAAATCGAAATTGCTTGTACAGAATTTATCTCCGTTAGTTCTTGCAATTTTGTTGTTGCTTTCACACCTCCAATTTCGCCCGCTTTCAGAAAATAATTATAAATTTTACCTGCCATACTTAAATTTTAAAATCCACTTTATACTTTAGCTACTTAAGCTCTTTTGAAGAGGAGTAAATTTAATACTTTTAGACGTAAGCCATTCATACTAGCAACATCGCCATTAAATTCTCTTACAATGTGCTTCATAGCTTTTTCAAATTTTAAAATATTATCTTCTGAGTCGGGAATAACACTTGCTTCACTAGAATTGACCATTGTAAGAATAGAAAGTTTTGCTCTTGCTTTAATGCCGCCTATCTCTTCCGCTTTTGTATAATAAGATTTGATTTTCTGTGCCATATGATAATTATAAATTATGTATTACTTACTACTAATAGATGCTTTAACGGCATCATAATAAATACGTTATACTGGATATCAACTAAATCATACAACACATAAGACTATGTACTATTTATAATGTGTTTTATAAAAAATGATCATTATTTCTTAAAATAATGGCTAAAATTTAAAAAAAAGGAGATTATACTATGTACTTATCTATTACGATAAAATAAAAAAAACAACCTTAATCAATAAATATAAAAAACAACAACTTAAAATTAGTAATTTCATACATAGCAGAATGGTAAATTTAGCAATCTCACATATAGTATTAAAATTGCTTATCACTTATAACTGATTAAAAATATTAAAATGGTACTTCTACTCTTTTCTCTTACAATAAGTCTAGTCTGTTTTTGGTATGGGTTTAAATGTATTCAACTCTATTTCAAAGTAAAAAATTGGACTAAGGTAAAAGCCTCTATTATCTCAAAAAAAACGGAGCTACATCAAAAATATTCTACAGGAAGATCACCTTATGCTGTAAAAGTAGATTACACGTATATATTTTTAAATAATACATATACAAATAATAAAGTCTATTTAATTGAATTAATAGGTGGTCAAGTAAATCACACGGAGGCTAGTGCTAAAAAAGTAATTAATACACTAGAGGATACTATTGTGATTTATGTAAATCCAAAAAATCCTCAACACTCTGTTATTTTTTGTAAGGGAATAATCTTGTACGTTTTTATATTTTTAATGGGGCTAGCAAGTTTATTGTTAGGGATAATCCAATATGAATAATTTTTATAAGTACGCATACACTATAACTCGATTTAATACCTGACTATACTTATTTTATTTTTTGTTTTAATTCGGCTTCTATAAGTGCACGATCTTTTTCTAATTCTACTTTTAGTTCTCGCTCAGAAGGTAAATATAGTTTATAACGAGATGAAAATAGTTGTTTGTTTTCTTTGAGCACAGAATATTTTATCACTGATTCATTTTGTTCTGAACATAGTATTAATCCTATCGTTGGGTTATCAGCCTTCTGTTTATATTTCTCTTCATACATACGAACATACATATCCATTTGCCCTACGTCTTGATGTGTAAGTTTGCCTACTTTTAAATCAATTAACACAAAACATTTAAGTATATAATTATAAAATACTAGGTCAACGAAGTAATTCTCTGTTTCCGCATCAATATGTTGCTGACGATGCACAAATGCAAATCCTTTACCCATTTCCAATAAGAAGTGTTGTATATTATCTAATAACGCTTGTTCTAGTTCATTTTCATATAAATGTTTAGTCGGTTTAATTTGTAAAAACTCCAATACATAAGGATCTTTTATAAAATCACTGATCTTTGGTAGAAGTATTTTAGTTTTTTCTAGCGCTTCTTTTTTTACTAATTTTTTATTTTTACTACTTAAAATACGCTCATAGTAAAAACTATTTATTTGCCGTTCTAAACCACGAACACCCCAATTTTGCTCAACTGCTTCTCTCATATAATAAGCTCTAGCATCAGGGTTTTCCACACGCATTAATAACTTATACTGTGACCATGATAACTCTCTCCATATTTTCGAAAGTACTATCGCTTCGGCAGATTCGCTCCACACTGTGGAGCGAATCTTATTTTTTTTAGAATTACCTGAAACCCCTGTATTATCAATGGTTTTACTCTCTTTAGATTCGCTCCACAGTGTGGAGCGAATCTCTGGAAATGTCAAATAAAACTGTCGAAAACTTCTTAAACTCTGTACACTATAGCCACATCTAAATTCTTTATTTAGACGGTTTGATAAATCTTGTAATACAGCCTTTCCATATTCAGCTTTCCGTTTTCCGTTTTGCTCTTCGTTTACTATAAGTTTACCTACGTGCCAGTATGCTACTACCATAAAACTATCTACTGCTTTATAAGCATTCCCCTGGGCTTGCTGTAATATTGTTTTAACAGAAGTATAAAGGGTAGGCTTATATACCCTACTTTTTTTAATAATTTTACTAGCACTTTTTTTTACAGGAATTATTTTCTTTTTATTTGTTGTCATATTAAAAATAGTATAAAAAATACGTTGCTATGATAATATTTTACCATAACATAAAAATAAATTATAATGCAATAATACTAAAAATAGTTAGTATTTAGATAGTAATTTTTAAATTTTTAGGTTTCGTTGTTGCTAAAGAAAATTCCAGCAACAACGAAACCTTTTATAACTTAGAATTCTGCTTGACCTCTTCAAAGCTGTATAGCTTCTTAATTTCTCCATTTTCATACACAACATGAAGTTGGTCTTCTCCTAATTCCGATTCTCCTACTGTTTTATAAACCCCTTGTTCTTTTATCAATTTCAATCTTCCTTTTTTAGACTTTTTACCATGGTCAGTGATAGGATCCTTATAAACATCCCGTCTTTCTCCATTTACTATAGCCTCACTACATTTAAAAGCAAACTTCTGTGTATCACGGTCCACTTTTTGAAGAAGCGCGCCACCCATACCAAAAGCGATATTATCGGCAGACCAGCCATTTGCTTTTAAATTATCTAGAATACCTCCAATAGATTCATAGTCCACGCCATCCCCTTGTAGAACACGAATCAGGGGACCTAAAACTTAATATCCTTTAGCATTTATCGAGTAACCCAATTTAGCTCCCAAAATTTCAATAACTTTCAATACTACATCTTTAGGAATTCCTGAATCTGGACGAACAACCAAGGTGCCTTCTCGTTTCAATATCAAATCTTTCAATTCTCCCCCCCAAATATTTTCACAGGCGTTATAAATATCATAGCTATCACTCACCACGGCTACCAAACCCTTTTTGTATTGAGTGAGCATATTTTGATATGCTTGTTTTTCATTTTCTCTCTTCCATGAAGTAATGGTACTATGCTCTGCAGCTGGAATAGAAAATCCAAAAATTTCTTTTGTATTGTAAAAATCTTGGATGAAACTTAATGCTCCAATTGTGTCTGATCCCATAAAATTTATAAGGTGTGCTGCTCCTCCTATAGATGCTGATTCGACTGATGAAACACCCCTAAATCCAAAATCATGCAATTTAAAATCTATACTAGCAGGATCACCGGTTTCTTCCAGAGCTTTCAGAATTAATTTCTTGATTTCTCTGGATTGTGTTGCAACTGTGCAGCCATACCATACTTGGACCAATAATGTTTCTAAAAAATTGCTTAGCCAAAAACATTTTGGGTCTGTATTTTCAACGGTCATCATTACATTGCTATATGGGATAGGTAACCCTTCTGGTGCGGCTTTTATGCGAATAGGGAGTTTGCCTCCATGAGCATTCAATATATGCATCCAGCCTTCTTTGTAGAATAATTCAGAATTTCCGAAATGGGCATTATACATTGTCTCCGCTTGTTCGATTTTCTCTTTAGTAACTACTACTCCTGTCAAATATTCTTTTATCAAATATTGAAGACCAAAAAAAGTAACATCTTTAAACTTCCCTCCTCTTGACTCAAAGTAGGAGTAAATTGTAGTTGTTCCAGCTGGATATTGTTTATAGTGACTAATTTTGTAGCTGTCAGTAAGCAGCATAATATTGTTACGGATCATAGTTTTATTGTTTAAAATTATATTTTTTTATTTATAAATACAAGCTGATAACAGAGCTTTTCAATCCTATATCATTTTCTTCATTTCATAATTTTTGCTTTTAAAATATTAAATAATGGTATATGTTCTTTTACAAATATTTCTGCTTTCAATTCATTTAAATTATACCATTTAACTTCGGCAATATCATCGGTAGCTTGGGGGTTTCCGAAAATATATTTTGCGGAAAAAAGGTGGGTAATAATTTTATCTTCCTCGCTTCTGTAGCGCCAGTCATCTATTTTGCAACTACCCAAATAAACTAAGTCGTCTACCTCCAATCCAGATTCTTCTTGCACTTCTCTTTTGGCAGCATCTTCATAAGAATTATCTGTAGGATCTGTAAATCCACCAAGGAAACGAAATTTATCTTGCATAGCTTTTCTTCCCAATAAAATTTTATCTCCGTTTAATATTGCCACGTCAACAGTTGCAAATACTTTCGGGTATTGATTATAGGCAGCATAAATTACACCTGATCTAAAATCTGCACTTGGCTTTACTTCACGACTTACTTCTTTTCTTACTTCAGTACCCGAAACAAAAATAGTTTGTTCTATTTCTGTAGTAGAAAAACGACCATGGTAATATTTAACAAATCCATCTCTTCCTCCATACAACAATACTGAGTTGATTGGACAAGCTTCACGTATTCGCCCATCAAGCTCTTTACTCCAGTCTTCATCTGAAGGATGATCTGGAATAGGCATCACGGTTACGTTTGGATAAGCATGCAAAATCATTTCCTTACGAGAAACATAATCTAGCGGATTATTTTTAGTTGTCAATGTTGGGCTCACACCAAGAAATACAATAACTTTTTTATGATTTTGAAGTACAAAGTCAATAATCTGTTTATGCGCATCATGTAATTCATTTACTTGAAAGCGACCTACAATAACCCCTACGTCTTTATCTTTATGATTGATTTCCATGTTTATATATTAATTATTATTCAATTATTTAGTAAAGCTTAAATTTCAAAATTAAATCCTTTTTTTTTCATTTTTTCATATTCCCTTTTATCGAAAGAGTAAAAATATCCTTTTCTATGCGACACATTTACCTGCTGCAATTCCAGTTGATTTATAATTGACATACTAATCATTTTTTTTCTAAAATTTCTTCTGTCAATTTTTCTTTGCAAAATTGTTTCATACAAATGTTCGATCGCTGAAAATAGAAATTTTTTAGGGAGCAATTCAAACCCTATTGGTTCATAGCGAACTTTCCCTTGAAGTCTTTTAAAAGCTAGGTCAATGATATCTTTGTGGTCAAACGCCAGTTTTGGAATATCCATAATTGGGAACCATTTAGCATCAGCTGCATCCGTTCCTCCTTTAGCATTGTGTTCACTTAATTTAACTAATGCATAATAAGCCACAGTTACGACTCTTTCTCTTGGATCACGATTTAAGCCTCCAAATGAATAAAGTTGCTCCATG
>JANOTP010000101.1:0-16101 GCA_031416415.1 Cytophagales bacterium
CGCATCATAATGTGTCTCTTTTTTTGTGCTTTATTATCTGATCAAGGACATAAAAAAAGAGACGCATCATAATGTGTCTCTACAAAATATACTACTTTATTAATTACGCCTTCACTCTCTCCACGTATTCCCCAGTTCGGGTATCAATCTTTAACTTTTCTCCAATATTAATAAAGAGAGGCACTCTTATCTCAGCACCTGTTTCTAATGTAGCTGGTTTAAGTGTTTTTGTGGCAGTGTCACCTTTGGCTCCTGGTTCTGTATAAGTTACCTCTAGTTCTACCATATTTGGTGCTTCTGCATATATCGCAGTGTCTCCATCAAAAGAAATTTTCAGAACCATACTTTCCTTTAAAAATTTCATGGCATCGCCAATTACTTCTTCTGATATATAAGTTTGATCGAATGTTTCAGTATCCATACAAACAAGACTGTTGCCGTCTTTATATAAATATTGCTGTTCTTTAATTTCTACACGTACAATTTCTATTTGATCGTCTGGTCTAAAACGCTCTTCTATGAGTTTACCAGATTTGATGTTTCTCATTTTTACCTGATAAAATGCTCTCAAATTGCCTGGAGTTCGATGTATATATTCCATTACAACAGCCAATTCATTATTGTGTCTGATAAAAGTGCCGTTAGAAATATCTGATACTTTAGCCATAATTACTTTTTTTGTGGGCAAGTTAATAACACAGTTCTTTAATACAATATATTTTCAATTAAAAAATTTTATATTGCATATAGAAATTTATAATTTTTGAAGATATGGTAACAACTAAAAAAACGCTTGTATTTTCTATCCTAATGGTACTTTTGTTCTCTTGTGATCAAAAAATCGAAGGAACACAAACCTCTTTTTATGTACGTGGAAATTGTGGTATGTGTGAAGACAGAATTGAAAAAGCCGTAAAAGAAGTTCCCGGTGTAAGCAAAGCGGATTGGGATGTAAAAACAAAAAACCTTAGTGTCACGTATGATTCCACTAAAGTTAACGAAGCTAAAATCCAAGTAGCTGTTGCTAATTCAGGTCATGAAACAAATTCGGTGAATAGTCCACAAGAGGTTCACGATGCTTTGCCAATGTGCTGCAAAAAGGGCGGTGGAATGTAATTGAACTATTGATAACTAATAATGCATTTTAAAATCGTAGAACACTCTTTTTTAGCTCGAATAGCTAGGTTTTTTTTCGGATCAAAGCGCATCGCTATGGTTTGGGGAAATACTATTCATTTAAGCGGAGTTGAAAAACAACTTTTTATGAGTAATCGTAAATGGTTAATTCACGAAATGGTGCACATAGAACAATATCGAAAAAATGGCTTTTTGAAATTTCTATTTTTATATAGCATTGAAAGTATTAAGCATGGATATTATAACAACCGGTTTGAAGTTGAAGCTAGAGCAGCTGAAGAAAACGGTATTATTAATAACGATCAATTGATTGTTTTGAATGTGTAGTAATTTTTAATGAAACTACTTCCAGCATTTTATTTACAAGAAGATGTAGTCGAAACAAGTAAAGCCTTGCTTGGAAAAATTCTTTATTCCAATATAAATGGGCAATTATCTTCTGGTATGATTACAGAGACGGAGGCTTATAAAGCCCCTGAAGACAGAGCCTCTCATGCATTTGGTGGAAAAAGAACTAAACGAACAGAGGTTTTTTTTGAAAAAGGTGGAATTTCATATGTTTATTTATGTTATGGAATCCATCATCTTTTTAATGTAATCACAAACAAAAAAAATATTCCGCATGCCATACTTATTCGGGCTATAGAACCTATAGAGGGTATTAAGTATATGCTTGAAAGACGCAATAAAATTATTGTCTCACCACCACTTACGTGTGGGCCCGGATCTATGAGTCAGGCTATGGGATTTACTATGGCGCATAACAAAATTGACCTACAGGGAAATGAAATTTGGATAGAAGATAACGGTATTTTACTTTCAGAAAAAGAAATAGTAAAAGGTCCAAGAATAGGAGTGGACTATGCCGGAGACTATGCTTCTATGCCATGGAGATTTGGAATTAAAGACAATAAATGGATAAGTAAACCATTTAAATAATCTTATTATTGTTTAATCAATTTGTATATTTTCCCATTTTGTAATTTTAAAAGATAAATTCCTTTTGAATAATTTTCTCCAATTGTTACCGTATTATTTCCATTAGTGGTGCTTATTTTTTCAATCATATTTCCTAAAAGATCATATACTAAAACTTCCTTCATACCATTAGGCAAATCAATTGAAACTTTATCCGAAAATGGATTTGGAGAAATTTTTAGGTCAGCGTTATTTTCTATGCTTACAATTTCTGAATACGAGTATTTTCCATCAAGATCTGTTTGTTTAAGTCGGTAGTAAATTTTTCCATAAGCAGATACTGGATCTACATAGCTATAATGCTGAATTGCGCTGGAATTGCCAACGGACTTTACATTTGCTACTAAAGACCATTCATTCAAATCTTGTGATCTTTCTATAGAAAAATAATCATTGTTTTTTTCTGCGCCTGTACTCCACACTAATGTTGTGTTACCAGTATTATTTTTTGCATTAAAATCAATCAGTGAGATGGGCAATACTGAATTAGTGTTAATGTTAATATAATTTATATTAAACCCAGCATTTTCAACATATACTCTCATTATATGTACACCTGCATTCATGGATTTATTAGTTGAAACTACATTTTGCCAATTTGCCCAACCGCCAGTTACAGGTATATTTACAGGTCCCGTAATATCGACACCATCCATTTCAACACGTAGTCTTCCACCAGCTGCACCACTTGCTATTCTAAAATTAAGATCATAGGTACCAGTAGCGGCAACATTTACCGTATATTCTAACCATTCTCCAGTGGCAGTCCAACCTATATTGTATCCCGCTCCAGCATCTGTACACGCTTCAATATCTACACGCTCTCCACGAAATACCCCTCCAGTATTTGGCAAATCAGTATCGTAATAAGCAGCTTGATCGCAGGCTCTATCGTATTCTTCCGCTTCCACTTTTCCGGGAACGGGCGCTGGGGTGCCGCTATACGGCCATTGAGTTCCTATGGCTGTAGTCATATCATAAACTCTTACATAATCTATTTCGAAAGTGGGTTTTGTAAGTACTACATCGGCAGGATTGGTAGTGCCAGTAAACCAACCGCCCACAGCCATATTTAGAAGAAAGTGAAAATTAGTATTCCAAGGCCAAACATTCGCATTGTTTGAAGGGGGATTTAATGAATTAGGAATTCGTGTTTCAATTTTTATCAAGCGATCGTCGAAGTACCAACGGAGTTCATTCGCAGTCCATTCAACCGCATAAATATGGAACGCAGTAGCTAAATTACTGGTATGAAAATAATCTACACCATCCCAAAGATTTCCAGGCCAAGGATTTCCGTAATGAAGAGTACCACTGGTTCGAGTATTCATATCACCTCTGTATTCCATTATATCTATTTCGCCAGTGGTAGGCCAATTGTTTGTTTCTGGCAGCATCCAAAATGCTGGCCAAAGACCACGTCCTTCTGGCAGGCGCATTCTAGCTTCAAAACGACCATAGGTCCAGTAGGCAATATTTCTTGTGATAATTTTTCCCGAAGTAAAAGACGAACCTCCCATAGCTTCGGCTCTAACCTCTATTTCAAGATTTCCACCTGTAACTCTAATATTATTTGGACTTGTGGTATAATATTCTAATTCGCTGTTTCCCCAACCACAAAGACTTGGACAACCATTTCCTGTTTCGTATGTCCATTTTGACATATCTAAGCTTGAACCATTAAATTCATCGTTCCATACTAATGTACCTATACATTGTCCAGAAATTTCTGAAATGACCAATAAAAGCAAAACGATAAGGGAGAGAGTGGTTTTTCTTAAAATCATACAAATTAATATAGTCAACTTCCTATTTAAGATTATTATAAGAGTATACGAAAGTTATCGAAAGAGACGTGATTTAAGCTTAAAAATAGTAGATAATAATCAAATCAGTATCTACTTTATTCACCAATAGATTACGTTTAAAAAGACATAAAAACGTTTAAATTTATACTTTTTAGGCGTATTTTGTTAAAAAAAATACGATTAAAAACAATTTTTAGGAAGCTACTTCTTGCTGAATTAAAAAACGAAATTTACTTTCATCGTCAAGTTTTGCATACTCTTTACTATTTCTAACTTTTAAGGCTTTTTGTGCAAAATTCCAGCAAGTAGCGACTCTTAATTCTAATTCACCTGCCAAATCGGAAATAGATTGTTTGTCTCCATAACGGTTAACCATTACAACGATGTAAAGGGCTTTGTTAATATCAAATTTGCATTTATGAAACAGGGTGTCAGTAGTTACTGATTCATCGTAACGGCATTTTGTACAACGTCTTGAAAATTGATGATTGCCTTTGCCGTATTTGTCATTTCCACAACGATTACACGTATATCCTTTTTCCCATTTCAACTCTTCTAAAAACTGGAAACAAATATTTTCGTTTGGGTATACTTGTTTAAATTCATCAAAACTAATTTCTTTAAATTTGATCCTAGATTCTTTTTCTTCAATTATACTTTTCTTTAACTTCCAATTGTCTAGATCCAAACGAGCATTCATTTCATTGATCTGAGCGGCTTGCTCTTGAAGTTTTTGATTGGCGTCTTGTATTTGTTTTCCTTTTTCTTCAATTTCTTTTGTACGCTCTTTTACTTTTTCTTCAAGTTCTATATTTACTTTTTGAGTGAGTTTATGATTTTCTTCTAACTGATTAATAAATAAAGCTTGTGATTTTTCTCTTTCAATTTTAAAAAATTTTATCCTATCTGCCATTGCAAAAGAAAGGATGATGATTTCAACAACCATCGCAATATTTGTACTGTAGACTACAATGATATCAAGTGTCCTGTATCCCCTTAAAAAATCTAATAACCCATTGTATTTTAAAAGCGTAAGGGTAACACTTAGTAGCACAACAGAATTACCCAAAAGAAAATACCTTGCGGGCATATAACCTGAGCTAAAGCTTTTTACTGAGTAATAAAAAATTATAAAAAAGGGTATTAAGAAAAGGGTATTATGAAGAAGTGCAAGATCAAATATAAACTGAATGGGATAAAATACTAAATAGGCAGCTAAGGCATAAAGTACATATTTTTTATTTAGAATATTAAGATCAGGGTTTTTAAGAAATTCTAAGGAATAATATACAAATACTATTAATAATAATGGTCGTGAAACATAAATTCCGATTTTAGAAATAAAAGGGAAATCAGGCCATAAATATTGAAACCCCGTGCCATCTGCTAACATAGAACTATACATCCAAATGACAGTGTAGAGAAGATAAAATAGATAGACTTTCTCTTTTATCATAAAAAAAACAAAGAGACTGTAAATAGCCATCATGGCTAGAATTCCATAGTATAAACCAAGCAAATAATATTCATTTAACCCGTATTCAAGAATAAATTTAGAGGTACATACTTTCATTATAAAGCTCGTACGCGCATTAGACTTTACACGCAAATAAAAATACCTTGATTCTTTGTCAGGAAGAATTTCAAAAATGAAATTTTTATGTTCGTATTCTCTGTTGTAAAAAGCACCATTTATACCTGCTTTTGTTGCTATGTATTTATTTTGGTCACTAAACTGAAATAGTTGAATTTCATTTTGTCTTGAATCAAGTATTTCTAATAACCATTTTTTACTTACTCCAGAAAGATTTTGAATTTTAAACCTTGCCCAGTATACGGAACCTACATTTTCGTTTAAAGCATAATTCCTATTTACAATATAAAAGCCCTTCATGACAGAAGGTTTCGTCATATCTTCTATAGTTAATTTACCTTCTTTATCTTCAAGAATTTCTATGTATTCGTTTGTTATTACTTGATATTCTGAAGAATCATTCAATATGATTTTATTTTCAGCTTTTAAAGGCTGAAAAAATAAAATACACATCACAATAATAAAAAAACTGTAATAATTTCTTTTCATAAAAATACACAATAACAATTAGGTAGATTAGTAAGCTACACTTTGTATTTACTTAACCAACAATTTGTCGGCTATATAATTTTCTCCCGCGTTTATTTTGATATAATATACTGAAGAAGCTAAACCCGTTAAATCCAGTGCTGATTTGTTGCTATTTCCACCCATAACTAAATTAGTTGTACGTACTTCTTTTCCATCGGATGAATAAATTACATAACTCACTTGAATTGTTTCTTTACTGTTTAGAGCAATATAATAATCAGTACCATTTGAAACCAGTGCTAAAGAAGTTTCGTCAAAATCAACAATTCTTATAACGCTGTATTCGGATTGACCATTGAAATCAACTTGTTTTAGACGATAATAATTTACACCAAGATATGGATTTTCATCTACAAAAGAGTAGGAGAGAAGATTGTTAGAAGACCCTGCACCATCAACAGTTCCAATATATTCGAAGTTAATACCATCACTGCTTCTTTCGATAATAAAATAATCATTATTTTTCTCAGAAACAGTTTTCCATTCTAATAAGGAAGCTTGATTGTTTGATTTTTTTACCGTGAAAGAAAATAAACTTACAGGAAGAGGAGTTATACAATCCGCAAATTCAGAAGTACTTCCTAGTGCAGTTGTTTCTGTAGAAGTTAAGGTACTAGCTTGTGCAGTAGTCAATGTTAATCCATGGTTTAATGCCCAAGCACCACCAATAACAACAGCAGTTCCTATAAATACTTCGCCTTCGCAATCACATCCAGTGCCAGTAGTATTGTTTATATATACATGGATAATATCACCATCTATAGAAGCAGTACCAGTTATATCGTTTGTGGTAGAGGTAAGTATTATTGGTTTTGGTATACTTTCATTCGCTATTCCATTTAAATCAATTCCTAATCCTGCATTACAATAAATTTTATTATAGGTAATAGTATTAAATTGAGAAGCACCTTCTACAAATACACCTGGACCTGGAGCAGTAATGTTTTTATTGTATGCAATAATATTTGCTTCGGCTGCAGAACCTCCAATTTTATTATTGTTACTTACTGCACGAATGTTAATTCCATAATCTTCATTCCCCAACTGAAGGGTTCCGGTTTTATCAGTTCCCACATAGTTGCCTATAAAAGTTGTATACGTTGCATTTCTAAAATACACCCCTTCGTTTAAATTTCCAGAACAGATATTCCCATCAAAAGCTCCTGTTCCACCTACGATACAATTAGGCGATTCATTTATTGAAATACCTGCCCAAGCATTTCCAAGGATGGCAGTTCCCGAAGCATCAACACCACAATAATTACCTCTAACCAAATGACGACTCGACGCTTCTGATCTAAATCCATCGCCTACACCTGATCTGCCATTTGCAGATAATACATTTCGTTCTATCGCAGTAGGACCTCCAATGATTGCTTGATTAGAAGAATCGCCCATGTAGATTCCATTATCCCAATTACCTAATGAGGTACTACCATCAGCACCTACTCCAATATAATTTGCCTTTACGATTGCATCTGTTGAACTATTTACAATACGTAATCCATTTGCACCATTTGCAGAAATAACATTTCTTGCATTGGCAGCAGTGCCTCCCACGATGGCTCTTACACATCTTTCTAAGTTTACACCGTTTCCTGTATTTGGTCTGGATAGTAAACCGGTTACTTCTACGCCTACATAATTATTCACAACAATTACATCGTTTGCTGTATTTACGCTAATACCATTTCCAGTATTAGAAGCAATATAATTACGTTCAGTAACTAATATTCCACCAACCGTTAATCGATGAGAGTTGACATAAGCACCTATTCCTCCTTGTAAATTTGGAGCAGCTGTAGTGTAGTCAGATGCTAATCCAATCACACAAGATTTTACCACTACATCTGTTGAATTGTCTACTAATATACCCGCCCAAGAATGGTTAGAAATAATATTTCCCTCTGTTAATGAAGGTCCACCAATTAAGGCAAAATTAGAACTAGCCTGAATCATTATACCTGCATTTAAATTACCTCGTGGGAGCATTCCAGTAACGTCCACTCCAATATAATTTGCTTTTATCAGTGCATTTGTTGAATTAAAAATAGTAATACCAGAGCCGCCATTTGATGCTATCAAATTTCTTTCTGGCACTGTTGTTCCTCCAATTACTGGACTAGCAGAATTTTCATTTGTTATTCCTCCTTGTGTATTGCCTATAGCTGTAGTTCCATCAATACCTAGTCCAATAATATTTGCTTTTATAGAAGCATTAGCAGAATTAAGTATAAAGAGACCTCTTTCTGTATTCCCTGAAATAAGATTTCCTGTGCCTAGTGCAGCACTACCAATAAGAGCATTGGTAGATCCATTGTTGATTAAAATACCTGTTTGTCCGTTTCCTCTATCAAGCAAACCTGTTATATCTGTCCCAACATAATTGCCATATATAGTTGGGCTTGTAGAACCGTTTACATGGATACCTATTTGTCCATTTCCGGATACTAGATTTTTTTCTGCAACCGTTGTACCGCCTATCACCGCATTATTACAGCCCGTAAAAATGCTAATACCAGCTCCATTGTTAGCGACTATGGTAGTTCCATCAGAACCCATTCCAATTATATTTCCTTTAATAATCGGACGCAAACAATTGTCGATTGTTAAACCAGAACCTCCATTACCTGCTAATAAATTCCCTTGTCCTGCTGTAGCTCCACCAATGATTGGGTCAGAACAAGTAGTGACCAGTTGAATTCCATTTTGCAAATTTCCAAAATCAATAAGACCTGTGATGTCAGTACCAACTATATTTCCACGAATGAGAGGTGAAATAGAAGCAATAATCAACATTCCTGATTCATTATTTCCTGATACAATGTTTCTGTCTAACAAAGATAAGCCACCTCCAATTATTGGGTTCGGCGAATTTTGCATAAGAATACCATTTAAATTATTAGACAAAAGTGCATTTGCACCAGCGCTTAATCCAATAATATTTCCTTTTATAATAGGAGCGGTGCAATTATCAATGTTAAGTCCCGTTCCATTATTTCCTGAAATTAAATTTCCTTCTCCGAGGATAGCTCCACCTATTATAGGATTATTAGATAGGTTATTTATAACCACTCCTGTTTGAACATTTCCAAAATCAAGTGTACCTGTTATATCTGTGCCTATAAAATTTCCATACAGAGACGGACTCGTAGATTGTGTTATATATATTCCTGCGTTTAAATTTCCAGATACAATATTTCTTTGTGTTAAGGCGCTACCACCTATGATTGCACCATTAGAGTTGGAAACAATAGTGATTCCATTTTGATTGTTAGCAATAACGGCAGTACCTGTGGCATTTAATCCCACAATATTTCCAAACATGGATGGGGTTAATGAACTTTCAATATAGATTCCATGTGCATTATTTCCAGAAACGAGATTTCCTTGTCCGGCAACAGCTCCACCAATAGTTAGAGAATTAGAAGCACCGTAAGCTGCCACACCTATCAATCCATTTCCTAGATCCACAGTGCCTGTAATATCTGTACCAATTGTATTTCCTTGAACCACTCCATTAATACTTGAGTTGAAACGAATACCAAATTCAAGATTTCCAGAAACAATATTTCTTTCTAAAATAGTACTTCCTCCAATTTGCGCAGCAGTACTGCCACCACCTATTATAATGCCACTTTGGCTATTAGGAATTAAGGTAGTACCATCCACACCCAGACCTACAATATTTCCTTTGATGGTTAAATTTGTGGAGTTGTTTACATTAATTCCATCACGTCCATGTCCTGAAATTACATTTCCTCCTCCTGCAAGTCCATTACCAATGACACTGTTATGACAAGCTCCTGCTAATTGAATTCCATACCAATTATTTCCTAGAATAGTATTTCCGTTTGCGTTAACCCCAATGTAATTTCCATTAATTAATGCTCTTAAAGAATTGTCAATACGTAGACCTACTTCATTATTTCCGGAGATAATATTTCGTGTAGCGACACCTCCATTACCCCCAATCACTACATCTGGTGAATTGTCTATTTGAATACCATTCCAATTGCAAGGACGAGCGATTGTTCCTGTAACATCAGTACCAATATTACAAGCTTGAATCGTAATCGCCGACGTATTAATAATATATACTCCTCTATTAGAATTATTTATAGCAACACCCATAAGAATACTATTAGCTGAACCAGCATCATACGTCAACCCATTTCCTCTACCTGTAGCATTTATTTCTATCAATAGATTTCCTGCAGATGCACTTGGTTGAGTAAGTCCATTGATTGTAAGTTGCTGTGTAATAGCAGGTAAATCAGGACCTCCCAACGTGATCATAAAAGGTCCAACGGGTATGTTGAAATTTATAACATCTGCTCCTGGACTCGCATTAGCTATCCTCATACATTTTCTTAGCGAATTACTACCATCAGAAACTGTATATCCTAAAGCATTATCAATATCTGTATTATTATCCACTACAAAAGTTGCCGCCGTTGCATTTAGAAGACCTAAAAACAACAAAACATTGATAGCTAATATCTTATAAAATAAGCTTTTAATTTTCCCCGTAGATTTCAATAGCTGTAACATATATTTATATCTTTCTTTATATATAATATACGAAGAGTTGTAACAGGTGACTCAAAATGTTTATAATAAACGTTTATAAAGGTCTATTTCATGTTTTTAAACTGTCTATTTATACGCTTAGGTAGAATTCCATATTTTAAAATAACTAAAAAAAAGAGGTTTTATCCGCCTATTTTTACTTATAAGTGACAATAGGTTGTTTAGATCACCTGAAATCCGTAAACAGAAATAGTAAGAGTAAACAGGACTTAGAAATCTATTTTTACTTCTTATTTCGTACTATTTAATTTATGCTCTCATTTATCTTTTGTTCCTTTTTACTAATTTGGAGCATGGCGTTGAAATATCTAAATTTGACAAACTTTATTTTGTATGACCTTATATAGAAACTATTACTTTTTACTGCTTACTGTTTTTCTTATTGTTCCCGCTTTAGATGGGAAAGCTCAAAAAGGGACTGGTTGCAAAGATGATCTAGTGCCAAAATTATCTGAAAATAGAAACTGGGGGTATGCGGATCTATTTGGACAATGGGTAGTGGAACCTATTTATACCAAAGTCTCACCGCATATTGAAGGTATGGCCATTGTTCAACGTGGAAATTTATGTGGAGTAATAGACTGTGAAGGAAATGTAATTTTACAATGTAAGTATGAACGACTTTCTAATTTTCGTAATGGAAAAGCTTGGGCGCAAGAAAAAGGAGCCTGGGGATTAGTAGGAGTGAAGGGACAAATTTTTCAAACAGCTCAATTTTCTGAAATAAATCCTATAGCAAATACTGTTTACACATGGGTTAAAAAAAATAATGTTTGGGGCTTATTCAACGAAGAGCGTAATAGTTTTAGTTGTACTCCTCAATATAAAATAGCACAGATTATGTCGATGGAAGCTTCCTTAGTTCAAGTAGATAAAAACTTTGGTGTAGTCAATCATAGCAACTGTACTTATTTATTGCCATTAGAACTTACGAAAGTAAAAAAACTAGTACCAAACGATATTTTATTTCAAAAAAATAATTTATGGGGCGTCTTCAACGACGAAGGTAAAACAGTTATTAATGCTGAGTACGATACTATCATTCTAAAAAACAAAGAACTTCTTCAAGTAACAAAATCAGGAAAAAATGGTCTTTATACATTGAGAGGAAAAAAGATGTTAGCTGTTGAATACGAAGAGATCGGTGAGTTAAATGAACTCTATTACACGGTTAAACAAAATGGAAAATATGGGTATATCAATCGCTCAGGAAAAATAAATATCAAACCTCAATATGAAGAAGCTAATGGATTTAAAAACAAACAAGCTGCAGTAAAAAAAGGAGCGAAGTGGGGCGTAATTGATTATACAAATAAGCTATTACTAAAACATGATTATGATAATATAGTTGTAGGAAAAGGTAATTTCTATGCTATTACACAAGGAGAAAAAAACTACTTTTATGATTTTAATTTAAAGAAAATTACAGAAGAGTCTTTTGAGAAAATATTTATAAAAGATACAGCCTATGCTGTTCGGGTTAAAAAGGACGGTAAATTCATGTACTATAATCCAGCAGCAAAATCCTATGTTACGTTAGAAAAATTTGATAGTGCTTTGCCTTATGAAAAAGGGTTTGCTATAGTTACCAAAGCAGGTAAAAAAGGAATATTAGATGTAAATGGTAAACTGATTATTCCCTGTAATTATGACAATGTTCTTTACGACCAACTTCAGAGTAAAATTATTTTCAGAACATTTAATAATGGGAAAGAAGGTATGTCGGATGCTACTGGGAAGGTGATTTTTCCAAATGAATACGATCAAATTATTCCGGCATTACCTAATTATTTGAAAGCAAAAAAAGATGGCAAATACGGTATTCTTCGTACTTCTGGAGAGGTTGTAACTGAGCTTACGTACGATTACATTAGCAATGCAGCAGATATTCCCGATGCTCCCGAGTGGCCTGCAATGGCTTCTCATAAAGGGAAATTTGGACTGATCAATGAAAAAGGAGAGGAGGTTTTTCCTTTAAAGGCAAAAGACCTCAGTTATATCGGCAATAAATTATATATAGCCAAAGAAGGGAAAAATTTATTACTGCTTACTACTTTAGGTAAAACCACAGAGTTGCGCTACGATCAGGTAAATTATTTTGGAGATGGTATGGCGGCAGTAAAACTAGGCGACAAATGGGGCTATATGCTACCTTCTGGCGAAGAAAAATTAAAATTGATCTATGAACAAGCCGAATTATTTTACAACAAACTAGCATTGGTTAAACTAAAAGGGAAATGGGGTGTAATAGACCGTTCTGGGAAATTGGTAATTGCTGCCGATTTTGAAGATTATAAAACAGATACTCAAGGGAATAGAAGATTGTATAAAGCTGGTAAAGAATACGTTTTGCAACCAGACGGGACTGTGAAATAGTTTTTTAAAGGAAATCCTTCTTTTTTAAAAGAAATTTACTACCTTTGCAGCCCTAAGAATAAGATTCCGTAGCTCAGTTGGATAGAGCAACTGCCTTCTAAGCAGTAGGTCATTGGTTCGAATCCAATCGGGATCACGCAGAAAATGAAAGCCTTACAAATTATTGTGAGGCTTTTTTGTTTAATACACACAAAAGCATACACAAATCTATTATTTACTTATAGTTAGTAATTAGTGGGGAGTAAACCGATTTTATATGCAGTAGGTAACTAAAATGAAAGGTGTTGGTATATTGGTTAAACGAATTATAAACAAATACTATCTACCACAATATGATGTCTTGCTATTTCATTATTGATTAAATAGTAAAAATAAACAATAGCGAAAAAATATTACCTTTACATCAATGGCCAAAGTAGAATATTTATTACCATTAATTAAGTCTCATTTTGATAATGAAAATGATAGATTTATAACAATTGCGCTTCAAATTGCAGCACATGAGGCAAAAATGGGTCATACCCTAGTGGCTGATGAAATAAAAAAAATAATAGATAAAAGTAAGGAAGGGAAATTTAGAAATAAATCATTTTCAAATGAACTTCAGGGATTAATAATAGAAGCATATCCCGGAGAGCGAATTGTAGATTTAATAGCACCTGATAGTATTAAGGAGAAAATAGATAGAATTGTAAAGGAGTTTTATCAAAGAGATAAATTATTAAGAAATGATCTTCAAAATAGACGCAAAATTTTATTGTCTGGACACCCAGGTACTGGTAAAACATTTACTGCTTCAATTTTAGCCGCAGAATTGAACTTGCCATTAAATACTATCTTAATGGAAAAACTTGTAACGAAATATATGGGTGAAACAAGTATGAAGTTAAGACAGGTTTTTGATTTGATCAAGGAAAGGCAAGGTGTATATTTGTTTGATGAATTTGATGCAATAGGAGGAGAGAGAAGTAGAGATAATGATGTAGGTGAAATGAGAAGAGTTCTAAATTCATTTTTACAATTTTTGGAACATGATCAATCAGATAGTTTAATAATTGCAATAACAAATAATTCGAAATTATTAGATCAAGCACTTTTCCGGAGATTTGATGATGTAATAACATATAAATTACCAACTAAAAATGAAAAGATGTTATTATTAAAAAATAAATTATCAAGATTTAACAGTAAATTAAGTTATACTAAAATACTCCCAACCATAAATGGTTTAAGTCATGCTGAAATAACATTAGCATGTCTAGATGCTATTAAAGAAACAGTTTTACAGGAAAAGCAAAGTATGACAAATGAATTAATCATTAAAACTATTAAAGACCGCAACTCAGCTTACCTTAAATAATTTTCATGGCAAAAAAACACCAGCACATTTTTATAAAAGATATTGTTAAGGCAAATAAGTATAGACAATCAGCAAAGCAAGCCACTCCTCCAACAATTCCATCACGTAATAGATATTTTCACAGCCAGAAATTGTTATCTCAATTCAAGCAAATTTGGAGCGAGAAGGAAAGTATAAAACAAAGTCGTGAGGCTGAAGTCATACCAACTCGAAATGGTACCTATTTAGAATTTACTAGTGGAATTAATGCGGACTTGATTACTAAAAGCTTAGAAAGCATTCCGAAAGGTATTCGGTTATTAAATATTAGAGAGGTCTCACTTTCAGATCAACAAAAGCAAACTAGAGCAACAGTTTACATACCTAATGGATTAGAAGGATTTTTCATAAAAAAAGTTGATGATTACGAGAAAAAAAATACAAACCAAAATAAGCCAAAAAATGCTCCATTAGTAGAAAGTATAGAGGATATAAGTATTGCACTTTTGGAATCATTATGGACAGATAAGCCAGAACTAATTCCAATGAACAATCCCAAATGGTGTGAGGTTTGGTTGAATGTAAGTACGGATCAAAAACAAATATCACAACAGATTGATTCATTTTTTAAAATATTAAACGATTGTAATATTATTTACAAAATTAACAGTATAATTTTTCCTGAAAGAGCTGTAATACTAATCAATGCAAATAAAGATTCATTGATCGAAGTAATGCTAAGGAGTGATCTCTTAGCTGAATTTAGAGCAGGTCAAGAGGCTGCTGGTTTTTGGATAAATGAAAAATCTTTTGAGCAACAGCAATGGGTTGAAGATTTGGTTAATCGATTAGAAATTGATCCTAATATCAAAGTTAAAGTTTGCATTTTAGATACTGGAGTAAATAATGGACATCAATTACTAGTACCAATCTTGTCAAATAATGATATGCTTACTGTAGAAGCTACATGGGGTACAAACGATCATCATGCTGGAAGTATGAGTGGACATGGTACAATGATGGCCGGTATCGCAGGCTATGGCAATTTGGAGAAAGCTCTTTCAGATAGTTCAACAATTTCAATAACTCATGAATTATGTTCTGTAAAAATTTTACCTCCACCGTCTCAGACAGGTACAATTCAAGAATTATGGGGCGCACTAACTTCGCAAGGAGTTTCTAGGGCTGAAATTCAAAATCCTGAAAAGACTTTGCTTTTTTGTATGGCGGTAACCTCTAAAGATGATGTAGTAAGAGGAAGACCATCTTCTTGGTCAGGAACAATAGATTTACTTTCCTTTGGGCTTGATGAAAATAAAAGAATGATTATCATTTCAGCTGGGAATATAGGAGATGATTATTGGATATCATACCCTGATTCAAATATTGCTTCTTCAATAGACAATCCAGCGCAATCTTGGAATGCATTAACAATAGGTGCATATACAGAAAAAATATTTGTGAATGATCCAACGTTTAATGGTCATGTGCCTTTGGCTCCAAGTGGAGGATTATCACCATATAGTACAACATCTTCAGTTTGGGAAAAAAAATGGCCAGTAAAACCAGATGTGGTATTTGAAGGAGGTAACTTATTAGTAGCTCCAGATAAATCAATAATTGGACATAAAGATTTAGATTTACTTTCTACATCAAAAAGCTTTAACACAAAACCGTTCGATACCTTTTCGGCTACAAGTGCCGCAACCGCACAAGCTTCTTGGTTTGCTGCAAAAGTTTCATCA
>JANOTP010000102.1:0-21560 GCA_031416415.1 Cytophagales bacterium
TATTGGTGCTAACATTTGTATATACGCAACTCACAAAACTTGCGTATATTTCTTCTTTAGTTTTGGGTCAATATATTCAGTCAAAAAAGGCCAGATTTGAATTAACATATTGATTATTAGGTAGCGTATTTTCATTATCCCTTTTTTGAAAACTTGCGCATTTTCATTATCTAATTTTAAGCCACAATCCCCCCATTAGAAACCATCGCTACAGGAGAAACGAAAGATAATTTACCATCTTTATCTTCTGCCATTAAAATCATTCCCTGTGATTGAATTCCTTTTATATCTCTTGGAGCCAAGTTCGCTAGTAGACAAACCTGCTGACCTATTATTTTTTCTGGTTCATAAAATTCTGCTATCCCACTTACAACTGTGCGTTGGTCAATACCTGTATCTAATTTTAATTTTAATAATTTTTTAGTTTTTGGTACACGTTCTGCTTCTAGTATCGTGGCAATTCGAATGTCCATCTTTGTAAAATCATCGTACGACACCGCTTCTTTGGCTGGCGCAACAACAGCATTGGCAAGTTCGTTGGCTTTTTTAGAAGCTTCTAACTTTTGAATTTGGGCTTCGATTTGAACGTCTTCAATTTTGCTAAATAAAATTTCACCTGCATTTAGTTGATGTCCTTCCGCAACAAGATCTGATCTTCCTGCTTCGTTCCACAAATATTTTGGAATATTCAGCATTGTTACTAATTTCTTAGAAGTGAAGGGTAAGAAGGGCTCGCAAACAATAGATAAATTTGCGGTGATTTGTGCACTAATATTTATAATTGTTTTTACCTTTTCAAAATCTGTTTTTACCAACTTCCAAGGTTCCGTTTCTGCCAAATATTTATTCCCTAAACGTGCCAATTCCATCATAATGGTTTGTGCTTCTCTAAAACGATAGTGTTCAATAGAAGCAGAAATTTTTCCTGGCAACTCTTTTAAGGTTTCAAGTACTTGTTTGTCCAAGTCAGATAAAATTCCAAGAGCGGGAATTTTTCCATCAAAATTCTTGTGGGTCAAAACCATTACTCTGTTTACAAAATTTCCAAAAATATCTGCTAGTTCAGAATTATTTCTTGTTTGAAAATCTTTCCAAGTAAAATCATTGTCTTTTGTCTCTGGTGCATTGGCGCATAAAGCATAACGAAGAATATCTTGTTTACCCGGAAACTCTTCCAAATATTCGTGTAGCCATACTGCCCAATTTCTAGAAGTAGAAATCTTTTCTCCTTCTAAATTCATAAATTCATTAGCTGGTACATTATCAGGAAGTATATAACTTCCATCGGCTATCAACATGGCTGGAAAAATTATACAATGAAATACAATATTATCTTTGCCAATAAAATGTACAAGCTTTGTATCTTCTGCTTTCCAATAATTTTCCCAATCTGTTGCTTTACTATTTTTAAAAGTCGAACGATCGTAGATATATTCTTTTTTGTCTTTTTCTACGGAATAGTTTTCGAAAAATTCTTTTGTAAAAGTAATGTATCCAATAGGAGCATCAAACCAAACGTAAAGCACTTTTCCATCGGTATCTTTTAGAGGTACTTTTACTCCCCATTCCAAATCGCGCGTCATAGCACGCGGTTGCAAACCCTGCTTCAGCCATGATTGACATTGCCCCATCACATTTGTTTTCCATTCGGGATGGGAATTAACAAACGCTTCGATTTGTGGTTGCATTTTATCTAAAGGCAAATACCAATTTTTAGTTTTTTTCAAAATTGGCTTTGCACCACTCAGCATGGAATGAGGGTTAATCAGCTCAGTAGGGCTAAGTGTACTTCCACATTTTTCACACTGATCTCCATAAGCTTTATCGTTGCCACAATTAGGACAAGTACCGATTATATAACGATCAGACAAAAACTGGTTAGCAGATTCGTCAAAATACTGTTCGGTAATTTCTTCGTTAAAATATTTTTTATTGTAAAGATTGGTGAAATATTCTTGCGAAACTTTATGATGAGCTTCTTTGCTAGTGCGGGAATAGATATCAAAAGAAATTCCAAATTTTTCAAAAGAATCTTTGATCTGTTTATAATATTTATCGACTACTTCTTGAGGTGTAACCCCTTCATTTTTTGCTTTAATAGTAATGGGTACACCGTGTTCGTCTGTGCCGCTAACGTATATAACGTCTTTGCCAATAGAACGAAGGTAACGCACATAAATATCGCCAGGAAGGTAACAGCCTGCTAAATGTCCTATATGAATAGGGCCATTGGCATAAATAAGAGCAGCTGTAACTGTATATCTTTTAGGATCTTTGATCATTGTACTAAATTTCCGATAACTATTTTAAGACTGCAAAGTTAGCAGAATCGGTTAATTTTTTACAATGGAAGTAATTTTCTTAATTTTTGATAAGTTTAACCGTTGTTATAGAACTTTCATTTTTTATTTCAAGGATAAAAAGTCCTTCAGGAATTCCATGACCCAATTCAATTGGCTGATTGGTTTGGTACTCTTTTGAGGCTATTACTTCTTTCCCATGTGCCGATAGAATTCTTACTTGAATTTTTTCTGTTTTTATGGCGCTTACTTCAATAGTAGTATGATTATCGAAGGGGTTTGGGTATACGTTCACTTTAAGCGAATTCTGAAAGTTTTCATATTTTTGAGAGGGATCCACGCTACTAATTATTATCCCACAGGTACCATTAGCCATAAATTTAGAAAGCAGTCTAATGTATGCAGCGTTGTAATAAATACCATTTTCAGTTACTGACCAAGAATTTTGAGGCCAACTAGTATTCCAATCTTTATATGATTTAAGAATTGGTTGTCCCGAAGGAGGTTGTAAGGTCACGCATTTTGCATTGCTACCGCCACAACCTGAGGGACAACATCCGTCAAGCGCCCAAGAAGGATTAGGACCTCCAGGCACGAAACCAGGTGCAGGACCATAGGTAGAGGTTCCTACTCGGTCCCAAGTTCCACTGCCGTCTGAAAACCAATTATGATAAAATTCATTTACAGAATTTTCTGCTCCATACGAATTCATATTGCTTATGTAAACTAGGGCTAAAGGATTTGCACCATGTATATAATGTAAATATCCAGAAGCTGCATTTGTATAGTTGAGTGCATTAGCGGTATTTAAGTTGTATTGATTTTGGGTTAAAAACATACTTCCCTGTTTGCTTTTTATTGAATTACTCCCCCAACCAATGTCTGCATTTTTTAAATACGCACGATAAGCATCATTATTTCCTGTAAAGGCGGGAAGATTATCTCCACCACTTGTAACTGAATTCGAATATTTAGTTTTTATATTAGAAACTACACCCGCTGTGGCTCCTGTAGCATTTGTATAATACAAGAGGGCATCTTGTTCAGAACTTTCAAAAGGATAAGCAAATGACCAAGCAATCAAGTGCGCTGCTGTATACTTACTTTCGAAATAGGTTTTATAAGCAACGGCTCCTGTTAAATTATATAAATAAGAAGCTGCGGCGAGTTTTCTTACTAACGTATCATTTGTATAACTCCCTGCACTAAATTCTTGTTCCCCTGCAGCAAGTGAAGCAGGTTGGTTATAAAATTTTGAGCTTTTATTGATGGAAGCCCAGTTCCAAGCATTTATAGCAGCCGTTTGCAAGGTTGAAGAGTAGGTTGTCATAGCTGGTATTCCTAACGATTTAAATATTATTGCTCCCTGCGCGAGCATAGATGCAGCAGAAAGACTAGCAGAAGTAGTTGCTGGACCATATCTTCTGAAAGTAGCATCGGAAGACGGAGGACCTGCACTCCCACCGCCCACTATAGATATAACTGAGCCATCCGAATTTTGCATTTTCAATAACCAGTCAAGTTCATATTTTATCTCATCTAGTAAATCAGGTACTCCGTTACCAGATTCAGGTAAATTATAATCATCGGTCCATACCGTTGGATTTTCCAAATAAGCAAACATCAAATCAGACATAGCTCCCCAGGCAAAATTTACATATTTATTGTAATCTCCAGCATCGTGCCAGCCACCAGATAGATCTTTGGAAGTCGCAATAGAGGTGTTACTATACAATCTACAATCAGTATCTTGCTGTGCGCCTTTATGACAAGCTCCATCTGCCCATCCTGCACCAGCATTAGTGGCAGTTTTGGCAGTTCCACAACGTTGATAATAATAACTTCGAACAGTTTGTTTTAATACCTCATTATATACATCATCCCTTATTTCAAATTTATAGGATCCCACATTTCTGGCAGCATCATAGATATAATATGTACCAGATGTAGTATAAGAACTAAAATCAAACCACCATACTTTGTCTCCTGATTGTACATGAGTAGCACCACCATTCCATGCTGTCAGAGTTCCTGAATATACTATTGCGTTGGTTGACCAATCTCTAATTTGGTATTCATTAGTAGCTGTACCAGGACTAAATGTAGAAGCCGAATTAAACCCTGTTTGGGGATTACTTATTATAGCAATTTTTTGATCGTTGCATCGATAGCCAAATTGATCGACTTTTATATGATTATCGGTAACTGTTGGACCTGAATAGACTGAAAAATAAGAAATAAACACAAATACGACTGATAAAATCCTGACTCTCATGCGCTAACTTTTTTATTTATGTGTATTTTATATATATTTTATTTATATTAATTATAAAATTAATACTATTATATTAAAAATGATACTAATTATGTGTAATTATTAATAAATATTAACAATTATATATTCAAATAGTACTATTTAACACTTATACGTAATTTTAATGATTTAGATTTAACAGAAAATAAGTAATTTTTCAATTGTTTTTAGTACCTTTGCCCCTTGAAAAATTAAGTTGATATGCAGAGCATCAGAAACATTGCCATTATTGCACACGTCGATCACGGTAAAACAACGTTGGTTGATAAAATCATTCACGCTTCAAAACTCTTCAGAGAGAACCAACAGTTCGACGACCTGATTCTTGATAATAACGATCTTGAAAGAGAAAGAGGTATCACTATCTTAGCTAAAAACGTATCGGTTCGATACAAGGATGTTAAGATTAACATTATTGACACTCCTGGTCACGCCGACTTTGGTGGTGAGGTAGAACGAGTATTGAAAATGGCTGATGGTGTTGTGCTGTTAGTGGATGCTTTTGAAGGTCCTATGCCACAAACAAGATTTGTTCTTGGAAAAGCTATTGGTCTTGGTTTGAAACCAATCGTAGTTGTAAATAAAGTAGATAAAGAAAACTGTAGACCTGATGAAGTTCAGGAATCTGTATTTGATTTGATGTTTAACTTAGGTGCAACAGAAGATCAATTAGATTTCGTAACTATATATGGTTCGTCCAAACAAGGTTGGATGGGTCCAGATTGGAAAACACCAACTACTGACATTACTTATTTATTAGATAAAGTTCTTTCAGAAATCCCTCCAGCACCTATCAATGTAGGTACTACTCAAATGCAGATCACATCTCTTGACTACTCTTCTTTCGTAGGAAGAATAGCAATTGGTCGTATCTTAAGAGGAGAAATGAAAGAAGGTGCTACAATGACGTTATGCAAAGCAGACGGTACTTTCAAAAAAATAAAAGTTAAAGAACTTCAAACATTTGAAGGCCTAGGTAAAGTAAAGGTAGCTTCTGTTATGGCAGGAGATATTTGTGCTGTAATTGGTGTAGAAGATTTTGATATTGGTGATACATTAGCAGACGCTGACAATCCAGAACCACTTCCAAGAATTTCTGTTGACGAACCAACAATGAATATGTTGTTTATGATCAACAACTCTCCATTTTATGGTCGTGATGGTAAATTTGTAACGTCTCGCCACTTACGTGATCGTTTGATGAAAGAGATTGAAAAAAATCTTGCTCTTAAAGTTAAAGAAACTGACAGTGAAGATAGATTCATGGTATTTGGCCGTGGTATCCTTCACTTATCTGTTCTTATTGAAACAATGAGAAGAGAAGGGTATGAATTACAAGTTGGACAACCACAAGTAATTTTCAAAGAAATTGATGGTGTTCGTTGCGAGCCAATAGAAACATTGGTTGTAGACGTTCCAGAATCAACTGCTGGTAAAGTAATCGAATTGGCTACTCAAAGAAAAGGTGAGCTGTTGATTATGGAACCTAAAGGTGATTTACAACACTTAGAATTTAACATTCCTGCAAGAGGTATTATTGGTCTTCGTAACCAAGTGTTGACAGCAACACAAGGTGAGGCAATCATGAACCATCGTTTCAAAGGATATGAGCCCTACAAAGGAACTGTTCCAAGCAGAACTTCTGGTTCAATTATCTCTGGAGAAACTGGCGATACAACTGCTTACGCTATTGATAAACTTCAAGACAGAGGTAATTTCTTTGTTGATCCAGGTGAAGAAGTTTACATGGGCCAAGTAATCGGCGAGCACACTCGTGGAAATGACCTTACTGTAAACGTTATGAAAGGTAAGAAATTGACTAACATGCGTGCTTCTGGAACGGATGATAACGTGAAAATTGTTCCTAAAATTCAATTCTCACTTGAGGAATGTATGGAATATATTCAGAAAGATGAACTTCTTGAGATCACTCCTACTGCACTTCGTATGCGCAAAATTTGGTTAGAAGAAAATGAGCGTAACAGAATGGGTAAGAAATCTGAAGAGATGGTATAAATAGGATTGTTGGTTGTTAGTTGTAACTAATTTTAGTTACAACTAACAATAATCAACTACAACAATCATGATCTCCTATATAGAAATAATTGGATACATAGCCGCGGTACTCACTACCGTGGCTTTTGTGCCTCAGGTGGTATTGGTTCATAAAACCAGAAACACAACTTCTATCTCTATATCTATGTTTTTAATTTTTAGCCTTGGTGTAATCTGCTGGGGGATTTACGGGATAATTCTTCACCAACTTCCAATTATTCTTGCCAACGGTCTTACTCTACTACTTTCTCTTTATATATTGTATATGAAGATGACAGAAAAGAGGAGAAATAAAAATTCAATAAAGTAATACTGTATTAATGGATAGAACCTTTCATTTCTTCCACTACCAAACTGCTACCCTCCATTATTCCAACTATGGAAAGGGCTCAAAAGCGCTATTCTGTTTTCATGGCTTCGGACTTTCTGGGGCACTATTTTATCCTTTAGAAGAACTCTTTTCGACAGAATACACCATTTATAATTTTGATCTTTTTTTCCATGGACAAAGCAAATGGAATGCAGGAGAAATACCTATTGAAGAAGAATTTTGGTCCAGATTAATTAAGGAATTTTGTAAAGAAAATAATATTTCAACCTTCGCTCTTCTAGGCTATAGTATTGGCGCCAGGCCGGTATGGAGTACTGCACAAAGCGTACCTGAAAAAGTAAAAGAAATTATTGCAATTGCTCCTGATGGTATTACAAATAGTCTCTGGTTTGATTTGGCTACTGGCACTGTTTTTACTAGATATATATTTAAACTATTACTTTCTAATAAATTTTATATCAATACATTTCTTACTATTGGAAGTTTTTTAAAAATTATACCATCTGTTACGGTAAGATTTGCAAGAAGTCAGTTGAGAACAAAAGCACAAAGGGACAGGGTTTATCTCACATGGGTAGTATATCGAAAACTTAAAGCCAACAACAGTCTTCTTTCAGAAATTTTAAATAAACACAGTATTCCTTTAACTATCTATTTGGGTGAATTTGATAAAATTATACGCTATAAAATGGTTAAACCTTTGGCAGAAAAAGTAAAACATACAACTATTCATACGCTAGCTGCAGGACATTTAAATCTGATTAAAAAAGTGCAGGAATATATAAAGTTGGTAAAATAATTAATTTTTCATTATCACCGAATACGCATCAGCATTAACAGTATCTAATTCTCTAAGTAAATTCAAAACTTCCGTTTTCATTTCTGTTGATGCTTTTGAAAAAATCTGTATCAATTCCTGTTTCTTTCCAAGAAAAAAACTACCATTTAAAATTGAAACTGAAACTGCTTGACGAGTTGTTTTTATTTTTTTTAATACTTCAATTATTTTTTTTCTAGACTCTTCTGGATTATCCATAAATTTATCCAACCCTTCCCGGTGGTATATATACAAGCCTTCTCTAAAGGGAATAAACTGTTGATTATTTAAGTTCACCATTAAAGCCATACGGTTATTAAATTCGCTAGTTTCCCAGCCATTTTTACGATTCGACGCTAAGGCTGGAGGATTTGCAGATTGTGCTACATTGGCCAATGCAAAAGCTTTTTCAACATATTGACTTCCTCCCATTTTTGAAAAACTATCGTAATCTAGCGCTAAAGCTATATTTACATAAAAAGACAATAAAGATACTACATTCGAGAGATAAGCATTTTCATTATAGTCCAACGGTTGCCCTTGCGCAAACTCAAAATCGAAGTTTTTATCTATAAAAGTGAGGAGAACAGATTCGTAAGTAGTACCATAAATTGGTCGTATAAATTGGATTTGAGCAATCCCAATGTATCTACCCACTGAGGAGCTTTGGTCTAGGGTATAGTTAATATTACATTTAATTCTCTCCTGAGGTGAATACTGATCGTTGGTCCATCTCCGATTATTCACAAAAGTGGTCATTGCAGTTTTTAATTCATCTGCAATATTTTTTGGAATATTAGGAGCTTGCTGCCTGTCAATATTTATAATAAACTCAACCTCTTGTGCGGTTGTTGACAATACAAAAACTTGCATCAAAAAAAATAGTATAAAAACATTTTTACTCATATCCATTTTAATGATGTAGATTTTTCAGAATAGTCATGAATTGCCTCTAAGATATCTAATGCCACTTCTTTCTTAGACTTTAACCCAAAATTTTTAATTTTATTATCCTTATCTAGAATTGTAATTTTATTGGTATCGTACCCAAAACCTGCTCCTTGATCGTTGAGTGAGTTTAATATTATCAGATCTAAATTTTTTGAACTTAATTTGCCTTTTGCATTTTCCAATTCATGGTCTGTTTCCAAAGCAAAACCAACCGTAATTTGACCTTCCCTTTTCATTTTACCAGTCTCTTTAGCTATATCAATTGTCTTAATTAATTCAATGCTAAATTGAGTTTCGTTTTTCTTGATTTTTTTATCTGCAACATTCAACGGTGTATAATCAGCTACTGCCGCAGAAAGAATTACAATGTCTGCATTCTTGAAATTCTCTTCAACAACAGTATACATCTGAGACGCCGAAACTACTTTAATAATGGAAACTCCTGATGGTGGCGATAAGGATGAAGGACCACTTACGAGTATTACCTCCGCTCCCATTGACACAGCAACCTCTGCCAGTTGATAACCCATTTTACCAGTAGAATGATTGCTGATATAACGAACAGGGTCTATGGGCTCTTGGGTAGGCCCTGCAGTGATAAGAATTTTTTTTCCGTAAAATTTTCCTTTAGTAGAAAAATGTTTTTTAATTGCTTCTACAATATTTTCTGGCTCAGCCATACGACCTTTGCCTTCTAAACCGCTAGCAAGCTCCCCAAACTCAGCATCCACTATATGATTACCGAAAGAGTTTAGTCTCAATATATTTTGTTGTGTAGAAGGATGTTTATACATATCCAAATCCATAGCAGGAGCTATAAATACAGGGCATTTGGCAGAAAGATAAACCGCACAAAGAAGATTATCACAAATCCCATTGGCCAATTTACCAAGTGTATTCGCACTAGTGGGAGCAATTATAATTACATCAGCCCAAAGACCAAGTTCAACATGGTTATTCCATTCACCTTGTTCATTTTTTTCAAATTCTGAAAAAACTGGATTTTTAGATAAGGTAGAAAGTGTAAGGGGGGAAATAAAAGAAGAAGCAGAAGCAGTCATTACAACTTTTACTTCTGCTCCTTCTTTTATAAATTCTCTTATAAGTATTGCTGATTTGTAAGCGGCAATACTACCACATACTCCGATTAATATTTTTTTATTGCGGAGCATAGGTTATAGTAAAATTAAATAACGTCTGCTCTTCTGTACATTATTTTGCCTTCCAAAAATTCTTCCAACGCCATTGTTGGTGCCTTAGGCATACGCTCATAATGTTTAGAAATTTCTATTTGCTCTCTGTTTTCAAAAATTTCTTCAAGGTTATCAACCGTAGAAGCGAAATCTGAAAGTTTAGAGTTAAGCTCTTCTTTTTGTTTTGTAGAAATCTGACGTGCTCTTTTAGAAATCACAACTAATGATTCATACAAATTACCTGTAGGATCAGCTATCTTATCAATATCTCTAGTTATTAAATTAGCAGAAATTGTATTGACATTATTTTTCAAAATAGTAATAGTTTAAGTAAATGACTTATTTAGATTCCTCTGTAAGTTGTTTTATTTTTAATCGACTTGATTCGTATAGAATTTCAGCCTCTTTCAAATACTTACTGTTAGGATACTTGTCTACAAAGTTATGATAAAATTCGATAGCTTCATAATACCTGTCCAATTGTTTACTCGATACGCTATTTTTTGCTAAATGATACTGAGAATCAAAACGTACATAATACATTTCCTCAGTGTATTCTGAATCAGGATAGGCATCTATAAATGTTTTAACAGCCACTACTGCTGATTTATAATTATGTGTTTTAGCATATAATTTACTGTTTTCGTAGTTTTTAAGCTTCATTTTAGCTGATAATTCATCTAAAAGCTTAGTGGCTTCTTCTAAATACTTACCATTTGGGAATTTATTAGCGTATTCTTGAAGGTATTTTACAGCCCCTTCTGTATTTGTTTGATCTAAATTATACTGTGGAGAATCGTTATAGAGCGATTTACCATGCATAAATACGGCTTCCTCAGTATTTTCACTTCTTGCATACGTCAAATAAAACTCCTTGAAGTAATAAGCACTCATCACATATTCTTTCTGCTTATAGTGAGTGTAAGCAAGATAGAAGGTTGCCTTTTCTGCCTCTGCACGTCCACGAACTAAAGGAAGTATCTCTTCAAGCAGAGTACCTGCTTTATAATAATCTTTATTGTCGTAATATTCGATTGCGCCTTTAAGTTTGGCCTCCAAATCTCCACTTTTTTGTAATTTTGCAAATTTGCTGCAGCCTGAAAAAATCAGCATGCCTATTGAAAGGAAAACTAGTACTACTATTCTGTTCATAATGGACAAAGATACACTTAATGGATAAAATACAAAAAAGAATAAATTTTCCTTTATGAGTTTACTCATACTAAACGCTTAAGAGTTGACTATAAGTATATTTCCAATGCTCGTCTGTTAAATTTAGTATACAGTCGTTTTTATATGTTTAAATAAGTTAATTTTAAGCATTAATAATTAATAAATATGAGCAAACAACAAAAAGACAATACACTTCATAAACTCAATTTGAGGAATCTAAAGCTATCTGATTATACGGATATAAAAAGAATTATGAACGAGGTATACTCCAATGCTGGCGGAGCTTGGACAAAAGAAGAATTTAAATCTCAACTAAAGAATTTCCCAGAAGGACAAATATGTATAGAAGACAATGGGAAACTTGTTGCTGCAGCCTTTACTGTTGTAGTGGATTATTCTAAATACGGCGACAATCATACCTATAAAGAAATTACTGGAAATGGGATGCTTACCAATCATGATCCTGAAGGGGATACATTGTATGGCATAGATGTGTTTGTAGATCCTAATCATCAAGGAATCCGACTTGGACGTAGGCTGTACGATACAAGGAAAGAGCTCTGCGAAACCTTAAAACTTCGTGCCATTATTATGGGTGGTAGAATTCCTGGCTATAAGAAACATGCCAAAGAAATGTCACCAAGGGAATATATTGAACAAGTAAAAAGTAAAGAAATATACGATCCTATCCTTACTTTTCAGTTAAACAATGATTTTCACATTCGTAAGGTAATGACCAATTACTTGCCAGATGACAAGGAATCAAAGTCTTATGCCGTTCTACTCGAATGGATCAATGTTTATTATGATGAATCTGAAAAATTATTTGGTGATAAAAAAATTGTAGTGCGTGTAGGCGTGGTACAATGGAAGATGCGTCGAATGTATTCTCTAGAAGATTTAAATCAGCAACTAGAATTCTTTGTAGATACCGTTTCAGGATATAAAGCCGATTTTGTGTTATTTCCAGAATTTTTCAATGCTCCTCTAATGGCAAACTATAACAGAGCAAGTGCCTCTGATGCGGTAAGAGCATTGGCAGAATACACGGAACAGATAAAAGAAAAAATGCTAGAATTAGCCCTTTCTTATAACATAAACATTATTGGAGGTAGTATGCCTTTATATACAGACGAAGGGTTATTTAATGTGTCTTATTTATGTAGAAGAGATGGTACTTGGGATATGCAATATAAACTACACGTAACTCCCGACGAAGCTACTCACTGGGGTATGAAAGGAGGAGATGTGTTGAAAGTTTTTGATACAGATGCAGGTAAGATTGGTATACTAATTTGCTATGATGTAGAGTTTCCCGAACTCTCAAGAATACTAGCCGAGCAAGGCGTAAATATCCTATTTGTTCCTTATTGGACAGATACTAGGAATTCATTTTTAAGAGTTATGAGATGTTCTCAAGCAAGAGCAATTGAAAATGAATGTTATGTTGCTATTTCTGGAAGTGTGGGTAACTTACCTGGAGTAGAAAATATGGACATTCAATATGCCCAATCCGCTGTATTTTCGCCTTCTGATTTTAGCTTTCCCCCTGATGCTGTGGTAGCTGAGGCAACTCCAAATGCTGAAACAACTCTTATTGTTGACCTTGATTTGGATCTTCTTAAAAAAATCAGAAGTCATGGAACGGTACGGAATTTGCAATCACGGAGACATGACCTTTATAAGATTTCGTGGAAAAAAGATTAATTTTATGAGGACAACCCAATGTAATAAATTGACGTAAAAGCAATGGAATTTATAGGTAATAAATTGAATATCATTTAAATAAAATGTCTAAATTTGTACTTGTAACTAAAACAGCTAATTAACCTTTAAAAATATACTATATGTTTTCACTGTTCGGACTAAAAAAAGAGAAGTTAAATAAGGGAAATATCAAAAATCTTATCGCTTTAGCAAAAGCTGATGGGGTGATTGCGGATTCTGAGTTGAAATATTTATACCAAGTAGGTAAAAAACTAGGTATGAAAGAAGACGAAGTTAACTCTGCCATACAGGACAGTTCTAAAATTGAATATAAAATGCCAGCAAATGATTCTGAGCGTTTTGACCACCTATATGAATTAATAGAATTGATGCTTATAGACGGTGCAATTGAAGAAAACGAAATCGACTTTTGCATAGATGTGTCTCAAAATCTTGGATTTAAAAAATCAATAGTAGGCGTTTTGGTTAGAAAAGTTTCAATGGGCTTACAAAATGGCTTAGACAAAGAAGCTATTAAAAAAGACGCTCAAAATTATTTGAATATCTAAACGCTTCAAAATAAGGATAAATAAAAAAGGTACTGAATATCAGTACCTTTTTTATTTATCCAAAATCAACTGAATACTTTAACAGCTGAAAAACCTTCCAACTTTAATTCTAAATCCTTACTTTTGCCCCATGACAGAAAAAATTATCATCCTAGATTTTGGTTCTCAGTATACACAATTGATTGCAAGAAGAGTGAGAGAACTAAATGTATATTGTGAAATTCATCCTTTTAATAAAATTCCTGCTTTAGATAAAACAGTAAAAGGATTAATTCTATCGGGCAGCCCTTGCTCTGTGCGAGAAAAAGATGCTCCTGATGTAAATCTAGATGGAATAAGAAAAAATATACCTGTATTAGGTGTGTGTTATGGTGCACAATTAATGGCTCATAAAGCTGGCCATGAAGTAGTAGCTTCAAAAATACGTGAATATGGAAGAGCGATAATTTCCGAAATAAACTCTTCGGATAAACTTATGTCAGGGCTTTCTTTAAACAGTCAAGTATGGATGTCGCACGGAGATACTATTTCAGGCGTATCAAATGATTTTGAAATCATCGCTAGCACTGAATCTGTAAAAGTAGCTGCTTATAAAATAAAAAATGAAGAAACTTACGGAATTCAATTTCATCCTGAAGTTACGCACTCCATCGAAGGAAAAACTGTAGTCAAAAATTTTGTCGTAAATATCTGCGGTTGCAAACAAGAATGGACCTCAGAGACTTTTATTGAATCCACTATAAAAGAACTTAAAACTAAAATTGGCAACGATAAAGTAGTATTAGGATTATCAGGTGGCGTAGATTCTTCTGTGGCTGCAGTACTTATAGATAAGGCTATCGGAAAAAACTTAACCTGTATATTTGTAGATAACGGACTTCTTAGAAAAAACGAATACGAAGAAGTTCTCTCCTCTTATAAAGGAATGGGACTAAACGTAATAGGTGTTGATGCAAAAAAAGAATTTTATAGTGCTTTAAAAGATCTTTCTGATCCAGAAACTAAACGTAAAGCTATTGGTAGAACATTTATAGAAATATTTGACGTAGAAGCTCACAAAATAAAAGACGTGAAATGGCTAGGACAGGGTACAATTTACCCTGATATAATTGAGTCCGTTTCTGTAAAAGGTCCTTCTGCTACTATTAAATCTCATCATAATGTAGGGGGACTTCCAGAGAAAATGAATATGAAAGTGGTTGAACCTTTAAACACACTTTTCAAAGATGAAGTTAGGCTAGTTGGTAAATCACTAGGTATCGACGATAAAATCCTTCAGCGTCATCCTTTCCCTGGCCCAGGACTCGCTATTCGAATACTAGGAGATATTACGGAAGAAAAAGTAGCGATTCTACAAGAAGTAGATTATATTTTTATACAAGGCTTAAAAAACAAATCACTTTACAACTTGGTATGGCAAGCAGGAGCAATCTTGCTTCCAATAAAATCTGTTGGTGTAATGGGTGATGAAAGAACATATGAAAATGTAGTTGCGCTCCGTGCTGTATCTAGCGTAGACGGTATGACTGCCGATTGGGTACATTTACCTTATGAATTTCTAGCAGATATCTCTAATGAAATCATTAACAAAGTAAAAGGTGTAAATAGAGTAGTATACGATATTAGTTCTAAACCTCCTGCTACTATTGAGTGGGAATAAAACTACTGCTTGTTTTAAATCAAAAAGACATTTGAAAATAATTCAAATGTCTTTTTTTATAATGCTCTTTTTAATAAATAAAATAAACTTGCACCTGAAGTATTACCACCTTTACTAAAGTTCATATTTTCCGAACTAGTAACTACCCAGCCTTCTTCATTTAATTTATTTAACATTTTTATTATTGCAGAATAAGGAGAAACTCCGTTTTCAATTTTAGTAATTTCAATTTGACCATTGGGTTTTACAAATCCAATGTCTTGACTCAACTTGTTAGATGCTCTGTAATCATATACCACCATGCAGTATTCCTCACTTTGCTTCCGTTCGGTTTGAGCAAAAATAAAATGAGATGTTAAAACAAAAGAAAATATCAATAGTATTTTTTTCATATAGAATTTTTTTATAGCTGAATTTATTTCCTTATCACCGCACCCAACTCCTTCTCAAAACTAGTCATCAATTTAAGCATAGTACTATCAATTACTTTTTCGGTAAGTGTTTGTTCTAAATCTTGAAGAGTGAAACTCACTGAATATGACTTTTTACCTTCTCCAATATTTTTTCCTTCGTATACATCAAAGACATTAATATCGGAGATAAATTTTTTCTCTTGCCTCAATGCGAGTTGTTTAATTTGCTCAAAGGTAATGTTCTTATCAAGGACCAAAGATAAATCACGACGTACTTCTGGGAATTTATTAAGCTCCTGAAATTGAATCGAATTTTTATATGCTTTTAAAATAGCATCTGCGTCAAACTCCGCATAGTAAACGGGTTGTTTGATATCCGTAAGTTTTAATGCTTTCTCATTAACCTTTCCAAGCGAGGCTATTATTTTATTGTTTTTTATATAATTTACTCCTTGACTAAAAAAGTCAATCGTAGAATTTTGTTGTAGTGCATCACTTAAATTAAGCTTTTGCAGTATTTTGTGAACAATAGTATTCAAATAAAAATACCCAGCCTCTTTAGTGCTAGCATCCCAACTTTCGGCTTGAATTCTTCCTGTTACAAATACTACTAAACGATTTCCTTCTTTGTATTTCCCTTCTTCTTTGTTGTATACTTTACCAAACTCAAATAGTTTTAAATCCTTTTGACGACGATTGATATTATAATTAATAATTTCTAATCCTGAAAAAAGCAAACTTTGTCTCATTACACCTAACTCTTCAGAAAGTTTATTTAGTACTGCTACCGATTTGTCAGTTACACCAAGATATTCTGCATAAATTGGTTTTGTCATAGAGTTGGTAAGGATTTCATTAAAACCTGAACCAGCCAGCATACTACCAATTAATTTCTGAAGTTTATCTTTATCTTTTTCAGGAAAATCAGCTAAATAGGCAGCGCTTAGACTATCACTTAGTTCGATATTGTCGTATCCATAAATTCTCAATACCTCTTCAACTATATCGGCAGGACGTTGTACATCAATTTTATAAGGTGGTACAAAAAGTTTTAATTCGTCTTCTTTTTCAGATTCTATTACAATATTCAAACCAATTAAAATATCTTTTACCAATGATTTCTCAAGCGTCTTTCCTATCAAACGATTGATATAAGAATAGGAAGTATCTATTTTAAAATCTTTTACGGGTTCATCATAAAGATCCGTAACACTTGAAGAAATTGCACCTCCTGTCAGTTCTGTTATGAGCTTAGCTGCTTTCAACAGTGCCGTAACAGGCATGTTTGGATCTGTTCCTCTCTCAAAACGAAAAGAAGCATCTGTTTTTAATCCGTGAAACTGAGAAGTTTTTCTAATGAAATCAGGAGAAAAATAAGCACTTTCTAAAAATATCTCTTTAGTTGTAGTGCTAACCCCAGATTCCAATCCTCCAAATACACCTGCAATACACATAGGAGCCTCCGCATTACAAATCATAAGATCTTTATCGCTGAGTTTTCTTTTGACACCATCCAATGTTATAAACTCCGTATCTTTTGCAACTGATTTTACAATTATTTTATTTCCTTTTACTTTTGCTAAATCAAAAGCATGAAGTGGCTGACCAAGATCATGTAAAATATAATTCGTAACATCAACAATATTATTAATTGGATTTAAACCAATTGCTTTCAACCTATTTTTTAACCAGTCAGGAGATTCTTTTACTGTAAGGCCTGAGATAGTAAGCCCTGCATAACGAGGACAAGCTTCCTTATTTTCAATACTGATTTCAATTTTTGAAGCAGGAAGGGCAGGACTTTCAATTTTCGATTCTTTTAGTTCTCGTTTTAATAAGGCTTTTAAATCGCGAGCTACTCCTAAGTGGGAAGCTGCATCTGCACGATTTGGTGTCAGACCTATTTCAATTGTATAATCATTTTCAATTTTAAAATAGTCAGCAGCTGGAGTACCAATAGGTAATTGTGTTTCCAGTACCATAATTCCTTCATGAGAAGTACCTAATCCAATTTCGTCTTCTGCACAAATCATTCCTTCCGAAACTTCACCTCTTATTTTTGCTTTACTAATCTTAAAAGGTTCGCCAGTGGCAGGATATAGAGTCGTTCCTACTAATGCCACTATTACTTTTTGACCAGCAGCAACATTGGGTGCTCCACAAACTATAGGTAATAACATCCCATTACCCACCTCGACTGTAGTTTTACTAAGTTTATCAGCACCAGGATGTTTTTCACAGGTAATAACTTGACCAATTACAAATCCTTTTAATCCACCTTTAATACTTTCATATTCTTCTATAGATTCTACTTCAAGTCCTGCTTTAGTAAGTTTTGCAGAAATCTCTTCGGGAGTTTCTGATATATCAATGTGTTGTTTTAACCAGTTGTACGAAATTTTCATAACTATATTATATGCTGCTATATTCTATTAAAGGGATTGCAAGATACATGGTTAAATGCAAAAAGAAAAGGCTACAAGAGTACTTGTAAATCAATCTTTAAGCACCAAATGAACTATTTTAAAATATCGTTAAAAACATTGATTATCAATATTTTATTGTTTAATAAAAAAAACAGTACCTTTGTTTATGATGACTTGGGAGGAATATTGTACTAAGAAAAAAATTAATTCGGAAGCCTTTAAGCAGGCTGAACCCAAACGATGGGCAGAATTAAAAACAATTTTTGAACAAGTACATCCTAATTCTTTTACTGAACAGAAAAAATTTATTATTAACGATATTAGAAGACTGTATAAAATTTCAGTTTAAAATCTATTCTTCTATTTCAACTTTATTATCTTCTTTAACTTTCGCTTCTTCCTTTTCTTCAAAAAGATAAGCACGTAACTTTTGTTTCAATTCGGTCCTAGATAAATTATTATATAAAATACCATTTATAGCAATCGCCGTTTGTCCTGTTTCCTCTGAAACGATCATCACAATACTATCAGTGACTTCCGTTATGCCTATAGCAGCTCTATGACGAAGACCATAATTGGCGGGTATTTCATCATTTTCAGAAACAGGTAAAATACAACGTGCGGCTTTAATTCGATTGTTTTCAATAATTACAGCACCATCGTGCAAGGGACTGTTTTTTTGAAAAATAGAAATCAACAATCGTTTAGAAATTTCAGCATCTAAAATATCACCTGACTCTGCATAAAATTTCAATTCTGAACTTTTTGCGAATACAATGAGAGCACCCATATTCATACTTCCTAATGTTTTTGCAGCATCTACTAGTGGAGCAACATCTAAAGAAGTTTTACCCTCTGTTTTTTTCCTATTTAATAAATTTTTGAAAAACTTATCGTCTACAGAAGTTGACTTACCTATTAACATTAGAAATTTCCTTATTTCCTGTTGAAATAAAATAATAACTGCAATAACACCAACACCAATGAATTGCCCTAGAATTGCAGTAAGCAATTTCATTTCCAAACTTTTTACGAGGAGATAAATTATGTAAACAGAAACGAAGCCTAAAAATATTCGTACTGCTAAAGTTCCTCTCATCAATTTATACAATTGAAAAAGCAAAAAACTTACCAGAGAAATATCGATTAAATCTTTCCAATCCGTTTCAAGAAATCCTATTTTAAAATTTAGTAGTATCAATTAGTTATAGGTTGTTTTAAATAATGTAATTGCTTCTAATGCTTCGCTAACATCATGCACTCTCAGAATACTAACTCTATTCATGAGAGCAATAGCATTAAGCGCAGTAGTTCCATTCAGTGCATTTTCTGAAGTTGTATTTAATTTTTTATAAATCATTGATTTACGAGACATACCGGCCAATACCGGAAGATTCAAAAATCTAAAATAATTTAAATGTTTCAATAAATCATAGTTTTGATCAACCGTCTTAGCAAATCCAAAACCAGGGTCAATGATTATATCTTTTACTTTATACTTTCGTAACTCATCAACCTTTTTTTGAAAAAAGTCAATTACTTCTAACAATAAATTATCATAACCTGTTAATGCTTGCATATTTTGAGGGTTTCCTCGCATGTGCATTAATATATAGGCAACGTTTAATTTACCAATGGTTGCAAACATTTTATCGTCCAAAGAACCTGCTGAAATATCATTTACCATAACTGCACCTTCTCCTACAGCAGCTTCTGCAACCGTCGACCTGAAAGTATCAACCGATACAAATGCATCAGGGTATTCATTCATAATTGCTTTAATAGCAGGTACCACCCTCTTTATTTCTTCTTCCTCTGAAACCTCTTTTGCCCCTGGTCGTGAAGAGTACCCCCCGACATCAATAATAGTTGCACCATCCGTAAGCATGTGGCCTACTTTTTCCAACATCCTCATACTGTCCTTATAAAATCCTCCATCATAAAAAGAATCTGGAGTAATATTTACTATCCCCATCACTATTGGATAGGATAAATCAATAACATTGCCCCTTAGGTTCAATGTTTTTTTTGAATAAAAAACTGTATCTTTCGATTCCAATGGTGTAATTCATTTAATCATAATATACTAAAAAAAATTGGCAAATCAAACAACACACGAATATAACCAAGTAATCAACGTTTGTCGAACCCTTTTTATCAACAAAACAAAAGATTATGGAACCGCTTGGAGAATATTAAGACTCCCGTCTATAACGGATCAAATTTACATCAAAGCTCAACGTATTCGATCTATACAAGACAAAGGCAAACAAAAAGTTGAAGAGGATATTTCATCGGAATTTATTGGGATTATAAACTATTGTATCATAGCAATGATGCAACAGGAAATGCAAGATTCTGACAAAATGGAGTTGGAACCTGCTAAGGTAACTCTTCTATACGACCAGTTTATTAAAGAAACAATTGATCTCTTAATGAATAAAAATCATGATTATGGAGAGGCTTGGAGAGAAATGAGGATAACTTCAATTACAGACATCATCTTAATGAAGATTTTTCGCGTAAAGCAAATTGAGGACAATGAAGGAAAAACAGTAGTCTCAGAAGGAGTAAAAGCTAATTATCAAGACATGCTTAATTATGCTGTTTTTTGCCTCATAAAAATGGGCTTTGGAAATGATATTGTAAAATAGTTGCACTTTAATAAGAAAAATCTTTTATTTAGGAAGGTTTGAGGGAATATGATCAGGTATATAATAAAACGATTATTTTATGGTTTGCTAGTGTTGTTGGGTGCTACTATAATTGTATTCTTCATATTCAACGTACTTCCTGGTGATCCTGTAGCAATGCTTGCAGGCCAAAGGACTGATGTAGCTACCCGCAATGAAATAGCTAAAGACCTAGGACTTTTAGAACCCCTACCTACTCAACTTTATCTTTACATTAGGGATTTATCTCCCATTTCTGTTCATGAAGACAATGAAAAGGAATTCAATAAATATAATTTTAACAAACTATTTTCAGTAGGCGGAAATAGTTTCCTTGTGCTCAAAATACCCTATTTACGCCGATCGTTTTCAAGTGGCAAAAAAGTAAGTGAAATAATTTGGGAAAATCTTGAAGGTACTTTCTGGCTGGCAATTGCAGCTATGGCATTTGCTACGCTTTTTGGAATTGTATTGGGTGTAATAGCTTCCTTAAAACAAAACAGTTGGCTCGACCACACAATGGTTTCCATGTCTGTAATAGGTATTTCCGCTCCTTCTTTTGTATTAGGTGCAATTGTAGCAATGGTTTTTGGTTCATATTTGACTGAATATACTGGACTAACGGCAACAGGGCAAATGTGGGACTATGAATTGGATGGTAGAAAACTCGTTTTGAAAAATATCATATTACCCGCTTTCACACTAGGTTTGCGCCCACTAGCCATAATTGTTCAACTTACTAGAAGCTCAATGCTTGATGTACTTTCGCAAGATTATATCCGTACTGCAAAAGCAAAAGGATTACCCTATTTTATGATCATTATAAAACATGCTTTAAAAAATGCACTTAATCCTGTAATCACCGCGGTATCTGGTTGGTTGGCTTCTCTTATGGCAGGTGCTTTTTTTGTAGAAGTTATTTTTGACTGGAAAGGCTTAGGACTAGTTACTATTGAGGCAGTAAAAAGCCTTGATTTTC
>JANOTP010000103.1:0-7109 GCA_031416415.1 Cytophagales bacterium
GAAATCTGGAACAATGTATTTATTCAGTTTAATAGAAAAGCTGATGGTAGTTTAGAAGAACTTCCTGCAAAACACGTTGATACTGGAATGGGCTTTGAACGTCTTGTGCGTGCGGTGCAAGGAAAAAGTTCTAATTATGATACGGATGTATTTCAACCAACCATTCAATTTATTTCACAACATTGTGGTATAAAATATGGCGTTGCCGAAACTACTGACATAGCGATGCGCGTAATGGCAGACCATATTCGTGCGATAGCATTTGTAATTGCAGATGGACAATTGCCTTCTAATAATAAAGCAGGATATGTAATTCGTAGAATATTGAGAAGAGCTGTACGTTATGGATATACTTTCCTTAATTTAAAAGAACCTTTCTTAAATAAGCTGGTGGTGCTTTTAGCCAATCAGTTTGCAGACGTATTCCCAGAGTTGAAAGCACAACAAGATTTTGTGCAGAAAGTTATTTTGGAAGAAGAAACATCTTTCTTGAGAACGTTAGAAAATGGATTGAAAAGACTTGAACAAATTAAGGTAGACCTAAAAGGGGATAGTATTGAAGGACGTGTAGTATTTGAACTGTATGATACTTTCGGTTTTCCTTTAGATTTAACAGCCCTTATAGCTCGTGAAAATAATTTAAAAATTGACGAAGCAGGTTTCGAAAAAGAAATGGCTATACAGAAAGAGCGTTCAAAAGCAGCAGCTGTAAGCGAAACTGGCGATTGGATTTTGGTAAACGATGCGGATAAAGTAGAATTCGTGGGCTATGAATATTTAGAATCGAAAGCGAAAATTGTAAAATACCGTCAAGTTAAAACAAAAGTAAAAGATCAGTACCAACTTGTATTAGATGTTACACCTTTCTACGCAGAGAGCGGCGGACAGGTGGGTGATGTGGGTTATATTCAATCAGGTTCTGAAAAAATATTCATTACCGATACAAAAAAAGAAAACGATCTTACCGTACATTTTGCAGATAAATTACCTTCGAATGTAAATGCAGAATTTACTGCGGTGGTAGATGCCAACAAACGTTCGCTTACTGAAAATAATCACTCCGCTACACACCTTTTACATGCTGCCTTACGCGATGTACTTGGCAAACACGTTGGTCAGAAAGGTTCTTTGGTAAATGAAAAAGTACTTCGTTTCGACTTTTCGCATATTGCAAAAATGACCGAAGAGGAAATTGCTAAAGTAGAAAAAATAGTAAATCAGAAAATTCGTGAGAATATAGTACTAGACGAAAAGCGCAACGTTCCAATCAACGAAGCTAAAAATCTAGGAGCCATGGCACTATTTGGTGAAAAATATGGTGACTTTGTAAGAGTTATTACGTTTGATAAAAATTACTCGGTTGAGCTTTGTGGTGGCACCCATGTTCCTTCGGTTGGTAAAATTGGTTTGTTTAAAATAACTTCAGAAAGCTCTGTAGCCGCTGGTGTAAGAAGGATTGAGGCAGTTACTTCTAATGAAGCAGAAGCATTGGTTGAAGAGCAAAATTCGTTAGTAGCGAAGATTAGTGAGTTATTAAAAAATCCTAAAGATCTTGTAAAAGCAGTAGCCGATCTTGTTGAAGAAAAAGTAACATTACAAAAACAATTGGAAGAGGTATATATGAAACAAGCACAAGAATTGAAAGTGCTCTTGTTGAAGAAAATTGAAAAAGTAGACGGGTTAAATTACATCATTGAGAAAGTTCAGATTGGTTCAGCAGATGCTTTGAAACAATTGGCTTACGAACTTCGCGCTCAGGTCGAAAATCTTTATATGGTATTGGCTGCCGACGTAGATGGAAAACCGAACGTAACCATTATGTTTTCTGACAATCTTGTGACTGAACGCAAGCTTAATGCAGGAACTTTAATCAGAGAACTTGCGAAAGATATTCAAGGTGGGGGAGGTGGACAACCTTTCTATGCTACAGCAGGTGGAAAAGAATTAAGTGGACTTGATAAGGTAATTGCGAAAGCAAAAGCGGAGACAAAGGTTGTTAGCTAATCCTATTTATTTCGAGCGTAAGAGAACATAATCTTTTTTGTCCGTGATTTGTTTTATTAGGAATGTTGCGTTATAAATTAATTTTAGAACCTACATTCCTAATTTTATTTTAATTTAATTATATTTTTAACTATTAAACATACATTATCATGAAAAGATTTGCAACAGCCAACTGGCAAGGAACAGGTAAAGAAGGAAAAGGAATCCTTTCTTCACAAAGTACAGTATTAAATAAAACACAGTATTCATTTGGTTCTCGCTTTGAAGAAGGTGTAGGAACAAATCCTGAAGAGCTTATCGCTGCAGCTCATGCAGGATGTTTTTCTATGAAATTAAGTTTCAATCTTACAGGAGCAGGATTTGTTCCTGAGAATATTGATACTAAATGTGATATCACATTAGATCCTGCGAAAGGAGAGATAACGCTGTCTCACCTTACGTTATCCGCTAAAGTACCCGGTATAAGTAAAGAAAAATTTGATGAATTGGTTGCAGATGCAAAGGCTAATTGTCCAATTTCTAAATTACTTAATACGACTATTACCCTTGAGGCAACATTAGTTTAAATAAGTTATTTATAATAAAAACGGTTAGGCAAATTTATTTACCTAACCGTTTTTATTGTTTTCAATATACAATTATTGTTATAGGCTAATTCTATTTATTCTCCTACCAATAATCTCTGATAACTGATAGCGGCTGCTGTTACTATCTTTACCAAATACATACCAGAAGTTAATTGAACAGATTCTTTCACTAATTTTTCTTGAAGATTGTTTTTATCAAGAATTAATTTTCCACTCAAGTCTGTAATTTGAATTGATTCTATATTTTCTAAAGAAGATTCTATTGAAAGTAATTGGCCCTGTCCAAGTGGATTTGGATATAGTTTAATAGAGGAGTTGTCGTTGTCGTTTGGACCAAGTTTTAGGATGTTAGAATAATCAACTTTTCCATTGTGATCTGTGATTTTCAAACGATAATAAACATTTTCAAGTGCTAGGTGTGCAGGGATTTCATCGGCTATTGAATGTTCACAAGTAGAAGCACAATTTTTATGTACTCCTTCAAGTCTTACGGAAGTAAATTCATTAATTGATTCAAATTTTCTTTCCACTTCATAATGTTTAATTTCATTTTCATTTTTATTCAACCATTTTAATGACACATTTACATTGTTTCTTTTGCCAGAAAAAGATAGTAGTTCGAGTGGAAGAATGCATGTGGTGGGTAGCGTAATGGAAATGCTTGTGGTAGCGCAAAGGCATTGTTTTTTTACAATCAATTTAATTGTAAAAGTACCGGTTCCAGTAAAAATATGAGTAGGATTTGCATCGTTAGAATAATTTGCAGAACCAGAAGTAGGATCGCCAAAATCCCAGAAGTAAGTATCGGGGTTTGTGATATTACCTTTATAACTGAATGTAATACCTGTGCCGCTACACGTGTAATTAATATCGGCTAATTGAAGTGCTGAAGGATAAATAGCAGGTAAACCTCTTCTTGAATAAGTAGGTCTTCCTGGCCCTAATAGAGAGATGGATCCAGAGGTATAGACACAACTTGCTAACGGAGCATCGGGAACTTCTATTGAGGACAAAAAAGTAGCATTGGGAATTGCTACATAAATTTTACCATTAGTTGCCAGTTGTAATGCGCCAGAACTCCCACCTTGTTGTCCCAGAGGTTCATTAACAACAGTATAAACAGAAGAGTTAATTGTAGGGATAGAACCAGAAGTAAGATTGTACTGACTTATTTTTCTTACGGCACCTCCTATAGCGCTATTAACTCCAGTAGCAGATACATAAAGGAGTTTACTGTTTGGAGAAAATTCTACTCCGTAAGACATATCGTCGGAGTTTGGAACCACTAACATTCCAGAATTACTAACTATACCTGTGAAGTTATCAAAGTCAGAAAGTTCTACTCCAGCTAATCCAAAGGACGATGCTAATTTTTTGCCATCATGCGACCCTTTCATATAACCAAAATTATAATATTTATAATTGAAATTTCCAGGAGAGGAGACAACAGGAGTACTTGATAAACCAGTAGAGGAAAGAAGGTAGGCAACATATTCTAAACCTCCACTTCTATGGGCGACGATCCATATATCACAAGTATTTCCATGTTGAATGGCTGTTACTTGTTCGTTACTATTTAATTCTACTAAAATATTTTTTTGAGAAGTTATTACGTCCCCGAGTCCTCCATTTAGATTTATATTTACGATAGAATATCGAAGTCCTCTTAGTCCATTTTCTCCAAGAGAATCCGTGGTAAATATATAATACAAGGTATCTGAGCCTGGCTTTGGGACGATAAGCGCTGATTGAGTAGAAGTAGTTGCACCCATGAGCCCCGTGCCCGTTGGCATAAGAGTGTGTGTCTTATCCCAAACTTTTACGCCATTAGTATAAAACAACAATCCTCCATTTTTACTAGAAATTGTAGAAACGCCTTCTTGTGTTGTCATTGCTCCATCGAACAAAGCTATGGGTGTACTGCTGTTAAAGTTCAATCCTGCATTTGCTCCGAAGTACCAATAGTTAGCTCTTTTATTTGCACCACAGGAAAAAGGATCATACACATTCACTACTCTATACGCAGTGTCTTTGCAGACTCCGTTGTCACATACTAATGCTACTAAATATTCACCTACCGTATTGAAAGTATTTGATAACGTAGGGCTGGAACCATAACTTATATTATCAATTAGCCATTCGCTAGAAGGACAAAAAGTTCCAGTATTAGTAAAGCCTACCGTGGTAGTAATGGGTACATCGTTGGCTGTAGCAGTGAAGTCTGCATGTGCAGGACAATTTATGGTTACAGGAAGTAAAAATTCACTCGTACATAAAGTGCTGCTAGCGCCCACTACTAGCTTAATAGTATAAGTACCCTTCGTTGAAAATAAATAAGTAAAGTCCTTTGTATTGGAAACTAATATATTATTTATGTACCAATTATTTTTTCCACTGGTATCTAGAATGGTAGTGGTTAAATTTGTAAAGTTAATCGTATTGCCAACATCAACAACAGTAGCACTTGCGCTGAAAGAGGCACCCAATGAAGGGCAGACTACATTCACGATTTGTTTGATGTTTTGTGTACAAGAAATTTCAGAATTTTTAGCTACAAGTTCAACGGTATAAGTCCCTCCATTCGTAAATATATGGCTTAGATCTGTTGCAGTGCTAATAAGCCCTCCATTAATATACCATTCATAGTTGGTAGCTCCAGAGGTGGTATTCGTAAAAGTAGTTAGTACGCCAGAAGTAATGGGTGTTGAATAAGTAAAACTTCCTGTTATCGGAGTACTACAAGCTGGTTCGCAACCTAAAGAACTATGTAAAAGTTTTCGTCCGCCAGTTGTAGGATCTGTAAAAAAACGCATCCGATCTTTTTGACCTTGTGAAAAAGCATTCTGACAAGAAAAAGAACTATAGTCCATATAGTTATTACTCATATCATTTTGGTCATCAATACCGCCTAATCCAATTGGTCTGAAAGGGTTACTAGCTGAAATGTCGTCAGGGTCTGTGATACATGAATTGCCGCTACAAGTAAACTTACTAGCATCCGGTGGAGTGTCGCAAATACCATCACCATCTACGAGACAATTGTTATTTGGACAACCCGCTTCAAAGGTGTGTTTTAATCCAAGGTAATGGCCCATTTCATGAACAAGTACGTTGTTGCTGGTTTTACTTGTACCCATGTAATTGTATTCTACGACTATTCCATCGTAATTTGAGCCTATACCACCGGGTGGTAAATAAGCATAGCCCGCAGTGGAGCCAATAATATTTTTTATAACCCAAATGTTAATATACTTTTTAGGATCCCAACGACTAAGATCTTTAAGTGCTAGATCTTGTCCCGCATCATAATAAGGGATTTCGGTATCGGCTGCTGATACAATACGGTTGATTCCTGTGGCTGCATTTCCAAGCGGATCTTGTTTAGCTAAGCAAAATTCAATTTCGGTATCTACACCGTTGGGTCCATTATAAGGAGCAATGTGTCGGAAGGCATCGTTGAGGTAACTAATAGCATTTAGCACTTGAGCGTCTGAAATGTTTTCAGCACCGTTATCGTGCACAATATGGACTACTACGGGTAAATAATATACACTACCCACTACCTTTGCCTGTTTTCCAGGAAGGGCAGCCCTTTTTTTCATGTACGATTGATAGTTTACTTCTGTTTGTTTAAAAGCTTTATAATAAGCTGGATTCTTTAACATTTGGAATTGATGTACTTGATCAGCACCACAAAAAACTTGGCTAAATCCTAAATAAGGACCTAATAACAAGAAAACCCATCCTATAAAGAGGGTGATTTGGTTAATAAAATGCATAAAAATAGTAGTAAAGTATAATTTGTACTGGTATATTCGTTTTTATAATAATAGGTAACCTTTTGTTTGTCTAGCTTTTCTGGAACAACAGGTTCCATTTTTATAAAAATACTTTATTTCTTTTATAGTTAAAAATTACCTTATTATTCTTTTTAATTTCTGTAAATATGATGCGTTCAATTTTAGTTTATGTTTTAGTTCTTACAAATGTATGTTCAGTTACTTCTTTATTAGCTCAAGAACAGAATAAAGAAAAAATCATTTCAGCTCTTCTTACAAAAATGACCTTGGAAGAAAAAGTTGGACAAATGACTAACCTCACTTTAGCTGCTATTTCAGAAAAGAATGATAATCCTATTAAATTGGATGTGGTAAAATTGCAGAATGCTATTGTAAAACACAATGTAGGTTCTTTTCAAAATGTAATCAATCATGCCTACACTATAGAGGAATGGCATCTGTTAATAGACGCCATTCAGAAAGTTTCTATGGAAGAAACGAGGTTGAAAATACCGTCACTCTATTGTATTGATGCTGTCCACGGTACTAATTTCACGTTAAATTCTACTTTGTTTCCTCATAATTTAGCCTTAGCGGCAACCAGAAATCCAGAATTAGTAAAACAATGTGCAGAGATTACGGCCAAGGAAGTAAGGGCCTCGGGAATTCGTTATAATTTTTCGCCAGTACTTGATGTAGGTAGACAACCATTGTGGCCAAGGTTTCCAGAGACGTTTGG
>JANOTP010000104.1:0-4245 GCA_031416415.1 Cytophagales bacterium
TTATAGAGTAACACTCCAACGTTAAAAGCAATCCATAAAACTAAGCCAATGATATAATCTTTTCTTGGTTTACCATAGATCTTATTATTTGTTTTATCTTTAATGATATACGCAACATTATTTTCTGTCATTGCAACGATATCTGTATTTGGCTTAATATGTTTGCCAATCGTTTCATGTACTCTGAATCTTGTTTCGGGCAAAACAATTGTGTACGTAACCACCGACTTTGTATTTGTATTATTATATTCAGAGTAATCTCCACCTGCGTTAATATGTTCCTTACGTTTTTCCAATACAATACCTTCCGCGATCTCAAAACTATCTGTTGGCTGCACTAGACCTTCAATTGCTTTAGTTTTGCCCCATTTAAAGTCCTTATTGGGGTATATACCAGCAATAGCAGTATTTTTTTCATTTATATAAAGTATCACTTCATGATTATTTTCAAAATAAATAGCTGAATCTTTTGACAAGGTAAAAGTATATTTTTCATTATTTATTTTAATCCAATAATTAATAAGTTTGATACCATCTTCATCATACGTTTCAAATCTCTCATAATCCTCGATTTTTCCTTTGATTGTTTTATTCGACATATAGTTAGATTAATTAGTAAGTCTGATAGTTTATTTTTTGATACCACATATAGTAGCTTTCTTATTTGTTATCCAACTCTCACTATACACCAATGGTTTCAAAGTTTAAAGTTACAAAAAAACACTTTGCGTAAGTACTACTTTGGCATAAATTTAATACACGAGGTGAATAGTAACAGCAAATTCAATAAAAAGGCCGGGGTCCAAATAAATGGGGTATCCCTTCCTGTAAAACCGTAACCCCAGTAAAGTAATAATAAAATTTTAATGCAATACAGACCCGTTAGAATTATCAATCCATTTATACTATAGGAAAGTAGTTTATTGGTATAAATTCGGCTAGTACTATTTCCAACTATATTGATTAGTAAGAGAACGGAGAGGCCTATGTTGAAAATCGATTCTAACATAAATTCATCGGTGATAAAAAAATCCAATTGTAGAATTATGATACTTAATGCTGAAATGAGAATTGTAATTAGCCTTAGATTTTTATCAAATATTGTTCCCATGAAGCAAATGGTTGTTAATTATTGTATCGCCTAGATTCTTGGCTGGTGTCTTTGAATACAATTTAATTATTTTTATCTAATTCTGAGATGTTAGGGATGGAGATTTTAATTTATGTTGGGAAAGATAATTACTTTATTGCTTCGTAAACCGTCCAGAGGACTAATAAATAGTTGCAACTCGCGTGACGCGAGCTGCTGCAGGAAAAAAAAATAAAAAAAAATATAGATTTAGCAGGTAGCTTTAATATTCCCGTAGAATAGTCTATAATTTTTTCAATTTTACTAAAGTTTTTTTTATCATAAATGATTATATTTAACAAATATAATCATTTATGAAATACATTTTATTAATCCTTTCTGTTCTTTATTCTTTCAATTCATTTTCCGTTGATACTTTACATGTAACGATATTGAAATTTGAAAATCCACTTCTAATTGTTAAACGAAATGATAAAATCTATAAAATTAATATAGATGGTATTACATTCAAAGGCCTAACGAATGATAATATAATTGAATTAGTTAAATTTTTTGAACAATATAAAAATGAAAGGACAATACTTGAAGTGAAACCTGCTAATATGTCAAATGAAATAATATTAGCTAATGTAATAGTTAACGATTTAGAAGAAGATAGAACATTATTTTTGGATAAACTTATAGTTCGGATGGGATTGGCATTTCCTGATATTGAAGAATTGAAGATGAAGAAACTGGAATTAGATTATTATAGTTTTTACGAAGACTACGCTATGAATTACCATTTAGGCTTTTATAATCATTATAAATTTGTAAATTTTAACGGTTTACCATTAAGAAAAACTAATAATATTAATTCTAATATCATATTATATTTATTAGGCGGTAGTAAGGTAGAAGTAATAAAGGTTATTGGTGAATGGTCATTAATAAATTGTCATAGTGATAGTGGATATGTAATGAATAAAAATTTATCGGCACTTTTTAAGGATATAAAAAAAGAACAAATAAATTCAGAAATTAAAGAAGGTAATTTAATTACTTTCAGTTCAGACCCAAATCAAAAGGAAGTTAAAAAAGCTATACCCGCTAATGGGAATTGTGATGATTATAGAAGTTGGTACAATCGTGAAACTGGTAGGGGTTGTTACAATGGTAATAAATTACATACTGGTGATAGGGGTGGAATTTTTTATTATTCATCAAATGATAAAAAAGTATATGTAACTGATGAAGTAAAATCTTGGTAATTTTATTTAATGATTTTTAATTGTATAAAATTCTTTTGGAATATCATTTACAATTACCACATAATAACCGCTTCCCCACGAATTACCTTTTTTTGAATACGATAAATCGTTTTGACACAAAACATATTCGTCTTTTATTAAATCAAACCATTATTTAAATTTTTCTAACTTTAAAAATACAGCTGATTCACTACCTAAAACACAAATTACATTCGCTTCAGATTTTTCTAACCACCCATTAACATAAGGTTTAAATTAGTATAGGCTTCAATAATTAACCATTCTTTATCTTTATAATTTGCCTTCACATCTAACGAAAAAAATTTATTATCTTTTTCAATTAAAAAATCCATATCCTTTTTTTGCCAGTATTCATCTTTTGTTACATCTTCTATAATTTCAAATAAATAACTGTAATTTTTTTTAAATAAATCTTCACCTTTTTTATCCCTGATTAAATCGTATTCCCACATAATTCATAATTATTTTTTATGAAATATATTTTAAGTTCCAAAAGTCATTTTTTGGTAAAACTATTATTAATATCCCTTCACATATCAAAAAATTTGTTTAGATTTCGACCTAAACCAAAATAACATGGATATTCCTATTAAATTTTTAGAAGATACTTTAAAAGGGTTTGATAAGTATTATATAGTAAACGGTAATTTATCAACTATACATTGTACAATGGGTATTGAAAATACCTACAAAGTTATTTTTAATATTGAAGGCGATTCAATACATATTATTGTAAAATCATACGAAGGTAATATTAGTAAAGCTTCTAATTATTATCCATTAGATTCTGAAATAGGAATATTAATAAAAAATATAATTACAAAATCATTTAATCATATAAACGATAAAGATATTATTAATGAATTGTTAGAAAATACTAATTCATTTATTTACGGATATTTTTTTAACCCTTACCAAAATTCTTTTTAAACGTTTCATAACTTTTAAAATTGTAAACTTTAAGCCAAGTTAAAAATGACTTTACGTTAACACCTTTGGGTGTTTATTCAAATTCTGTTTTGTGTTTATGAATCCACATTTCGGACTTTTCACATAGATTAGCTAAATCTTTTTTCCCCATTAACTGGGTAATAGTAAAACTATCAACGAAACTATTTTTCGGTTCGCTTAACGCTTCTTCATCTTTTTTCATCTTCAAATCGTATGTTAAGCTACGAACTGAACCAGCAATATCAGAATAAAATGTTTAGAATAATACCCGTTACATTGTTTATTTCTCATTTTTAACCTTTAACAAAAAAAAATATGGCAACCGTTTCAAACAACAGGAGGCTAAAAGAAGTTGGCGATTTCGAAGCACAAAACTCTCTACCTGCAATGAACTTGATACAAAGCACAAAGCTTCATTTAACCACTGAACCGCCAATTTCTTGTAGCTGCTGTTATCACCAGTTATTATTTAAATGCTTTATTGAGCAATTTACTTATTCTATAAAATTCCAAGAAATTATTAAGGTCATTTTGCCCATCTTTTTTAAACTCAACCAAAATTTTTGACTTAAGTTCATTTCTTGCATTTTTTCCATCTGGTGAATTTTCCATTGCTTTTTGAACTAAATCAACACTGTCCGAATAAACTTTAGAAAGTAAATTGTGTGGAATTAATCCTTCAATACACTTTTTACCAGTTTCATTTTTACCTATTACAATAAATTCTTGATTCTCCTTTAAGCCTAATGTTTCAAAAGCTCCTTTTACATCGTGAAATTTATCTAAGTCTACGGTAACAACAAATCTCTTGAATCGTTCCCTTATAAATCTTAAGAGAATGTTGTTTTTAATATTTCCAGCGCCGCCATATGCAAATATTTCACCGCTAAATTTAAGTTGTGATGAACCGTGTTTGCTATCTTTAAGTAATTC
>JANOTP010000105.1:0-5831 GCA_031416415.1 Cytophagales bacterium
CCCAAGCCAGAGTATCTAAATAGCTAAATGAACAGATAAGTAGGCTGAATATGATTTTATGTTTCATAAAATTAAAAATAAATAAGGTTAATTTAAATTAAAAATATAATTATAGTGCTGAAAATGAATTATTTGTAAAAAATATAACGAATCTTCATGTTTCAAAGAATATGCAAATATTTGTAATTTAGAATAAAATACCTAGCTTTGCACTCCATAAAAAACGAATTAACAGAATAAATTATATAAAGATGGCTAATCATAAATCTGCGTTAAAAAGAATCAGAGGCAACGAGGCTAAAAGATTAAGAAACAGATACCAGTTAAAAACTGCCCGTACAATCATTAAGAGATTAAGAACCTCTACTGAGAAGAAAGCGGCTGTTGAACTTTTCAAAACAGCTCAAGGCGTTATTGACAAACTAGTTAAAAACGGTATTATTCATAAAAACAATGGTGCAAACAAGAAGTCAGGTTTGGCTTCACTTGTAGCAGGATTGAAATAATCCAACCTAATGATATTTTGAAAAGCCTTATGGTAATTCCATAAGGCTTTATTTTTGACTATTTTAAGTAGGCTTTTGCCTTATTTTTTTTAATTATTTTTATGCAGGAATACAAAAAAGTAAATCTCACGATTAAAAGTTGGGCAGAAGAGGATCGTCCTAGGGAAAAGCTAATGTTGAAAGGAAAATCCGCTTTATCAGATGCAGAATTGATTGCTATATTAATTGGATCTGGCAATTCAGATATGTCGGCAGTGGAGCTTTCACGCTCAATTTTAAATCAAGTGGATAATAGCTTAGGCGAACTCGGGAAACTTTCGGTAAATGAGTTGAAAAAATTCAAGGGAATAGGAGAAGCAAAAGCATTGTCGGTAATAAGTGCGTTAGAACTTGGACGTAGGCGAAAAGATGCTGAACCACAGAAAAAAACCAAGATTAATTCTTCAAAAGATATTTATGACTTGATGAAGCCCTATCTGTTAGATCTTAATCATGAGGAATTTTGGATTGTATTGTTGAATAGGGCAAACATTGTTTTAAAACAAGAACTGATTAGCAGGGGTGGAGTTTCAGGTACTGTGGCCGATCCTAAATTGATTTTCAAATCTGCTTTGGAAAATTTGGCAAGTGCTGTTATATTAGTGCACAATCACCCTTCTGGAAATACGAATCCTAGCGATGCGGATATCGTACTTACTCGAAAGATGAAAGACGCTGGTAAATTGCTGGAAATTCCAGTACTTGACCATTTAATATTTACTGATTTGGATTATTATAGTTTTGCAGATGAAGGTAGGCTCACATAAAATAAAAACAAGAAATTTGATTATAACAGGGATTATTATTTCTGTTGGATTTATAATGACATCCGTTATCAAAAATGGTCTTCAAGATCGCTATGCTCAAGATATTACAAGCTATCGTAATCAAAAAAACAATCATTTTAAAAGAGCTGAAGATTCTCCTATCGAAGATCAGCCAGGGTTTAAAGAGCTTCGATATTTTGAACCTAATAAAAAATACCGTACTAAACCTCTTTTGATTTTAATTAAAGATTCTTCTTTTGTTAAAATAAATAACAACGACGGAGAAAAGAATAAATACTGGCGCTATGCCCAAGCAGTCTTTACTATTGAAGAGAAAACAGATACTCTGGTAGTTTATAGAAAAGCATCATTGGATTTAGAGGATAAAAATTATTTTCTTCCTTTCTTTGATGCTACCAATGGTGATGAAACCTACGACGGTGGCCGTTATATCGACTTAGAAATCCGTGATACCAGTTCGTTGATATTGGATTTTAATCTTGCCTACAATCCTTATTGTGTCTACAATTATCGTTTTAGTTGTCCAATTCCACCTAAAGAAAATAAACTTGAACGAAAAATTGAAGCAGGGGAGAGGATGTATAATAAATAAGGTTTACTTTTTTGTTATACGATAAAGATCTTCCAACCCTTTTCCACCTTCTCTATTCGAAGAGAAGTACCCTATTTTATAATCCACTGTCCAGTAAATAGACAAATCGTCTGCAGGAGAATTGATCGGACTTCCAATATTTATAGTATGCCCGAAGTCACCGTTTTCATTTTCTATAGCTTTGTAAATATCGTAACCACCAAAACCTTCTGGTCTGTTGGAAGAAAAATATAATGTTCCATCAGTGTGGAAAAATGGATATAATTCGTTGTAGGAACTGTTTACTCCTGCTCCTAAGTTAACAGGGTCAGTCCATTTATGATCAACGTTAAAACAAACATAAAGATCAGTACCTCCATAACCTCCAGCTCTGTCAGAGGCAAAGAAAAATAGTTCTTCGTTTGCTCCTACACTTGGTTGCCCATAGGAGTGTGTAGTATCATTGAATCGAAAAGTTTGAATTTCCTGCCAATTATTTCCAGACCAAGTAGCACTAAACATTTTAAGGGTATTTTTTATACTATTGCCATCGCCCGGCTGCTGATCTATACTGCGTGTATAAAATATTTTATTATAGTTAGCAGTGAATGAAGCACAGCATTCATGATGGATTGTATTTAGTTTGTTAGAAAAAGAGGCAACTTTATCTGGATTACAACTATCTTTTCCTGTAGCAATGTAAAAGTCAAATAATGGCAGGTTAGTATTTCTAGTTTTCTTTTTGATAAGTGTCGCTTCTCTATTGGAAGAAAAGACGAGTTCGTTTTTGTAAAGTACGGGTGTTACATCTGAATTTTCGGAATTTATTTTTTTTAAATTTTCAAGTTTTATTTTTTTGTCAGGAATAGACGAATAGTATAAAGCACTATCGCAATAGTTAGCATAGAGGTTGTACATGTTATTTTTAGGAAAATTTTTGTATAACAGAAGGTATTGCTCTTTAGCTTTTGAATAGTCACTTTTCTTTTTAAGAAGTTCTGCGTAAATAATATTTATAGTATCTATTTTTTTTCTTTCGTTGATTATCTTTTGATAAATGGAAAGGGCTTTGTCTTGTTCATTAGTTTTAGCATAACAATCGGCCAGCTTAATAAATATAGTAGGGTTTTCATGTTTAGATAGGAATCTTTCATACTCTACTTTGGCTAGGCTGTATTGTTTTATAGCATAATAGGCTTCTGCTTTAGTAAGAATTTTCGTGGATTGATTTTGCGAAAATCCCCAAAAATTAATTAATACAAAGAAAGTAGTAATAGCGATTCTCATTTTTTTATTCAAAGAGAAGTGGTGATACGGTAGCTCTTTTTCTTTTTATGTTTTCAATACTACTTTGTCTTCCAGGAGAAAATGACAAAAGCAATTCATGCGAATTGCCTAAATTTACTGCACTTGCATGGTAATCGAAGTAATAAAAAAGACCTATACTGTTATGATGATCGTTTAATAATGTATGTAAATTTAACCCTCCCATAAAAGACAGTGTAGCACTACTTCTATAGCTGAAACCAGCCCATACTAGTTTTTTGTATTCCAAAGGTATTGAAAATGTTGCCATGGTAGAGAATTTTTCAGTATACCGAATCATATAGGCAGGATAAATACAAATTGATGAATTGATTTTTTGTTTTCGCTCTCCTGAAATTGTATAATAAATTTTCCCGATTTTAGTAAGCCCTAAATAAATACCTGGAGAATAATTAATTGAAAATCCCAAGGAGTTTTTATTGTCTTTATATAAAAAACCGATTGCTAGATCCGCTATTGTTTTTTTAGTTCCTATTATGGTTTCGCTTTCGTCTTTAATAGTAAGACCGCTAAAGTCTTGGTTCCATTGAACTATTCCAGCCTTTGCCCCAAAGGAAAGTCGCCCCTTTGCAAAATTAATTTTATAAGAGAATAGGCCATTTATTGATACTGTATTCTGAATTCCAGCAGATTCTTTGAGTAGGATTAACCCTGCGCCAAATCGATCATAGTTAAAGGGCATATTGATTGTTAACGCAGTTAATTTCGGAGCTTCTGGAAAGCCCTTCCATTGTGATTTGTGGATAAGCGCTAGTTCTATACCTTTGTTGATTCCTGCCGACGCAGGGTTGTATAAAGGCAGTAGATTTTGAAAACCAGATAAAGGGATTACAGACTGAGCACTGACAGTCAATTGAAGTATGAAAATAAAAATAAAGATGAAATTTTTCAATTTTATTTTTTTAAATAAAGAGATCCTTTTAACGATTTATTTAAAGAGGGTATTTTTATAGTATAATAATAGGTACCAGCAGGTAATTCCTCACCAGACCAATCGTTTGTATAATTATTTTTTTTAAAAACGGATTGATTCCATGTATTGAAGATATGAACTTCGTTGTCTTGATACTTTTCTATATTTTGAATAAAAAAAGTATCATTTTTTCCATCGCCGTCTGGAGAAATAAGCTCGTATACAATAAGAGTGCGTAAAGAGGAGATTTCTATAGTAAAACTTTCTGTAAAATAATCGCACTTGTTTTTCCCTACCTTTATAGTATAAACACCTTCGTCATTTTCATCTGAAAATTGTTTTACATAACTATTACTAAAGGTGCTGTCTACATTAGGGTTGATCCACAAAAATTGTACGTTATCTTGATAAGGTACAGAAAGCAAAAGCTGACCTCCAGTTTTTTCAGGAATTATTTTAGTTATCTCCATAGACGAATTTGCGGGAGATAGAATTAAAATGATGGAGTCTTTTACTATAGGTTTGTAGGTATCATCTCCGTCGTTGTATAGTCTAAGTTTTATGTTGCCCGGGCTAAAGGGGATTAGAGAATCTGTTTTTAGTATTCCATTCCCTGATACAATTGAATAGAAAAGTGGTAATCCCGAATCGGTACTCGCAATTATTTTGGCAGGTAAATCCCCACAGTAATTATTGGGTCCTGGCAATGTGGATATGGTCTGAGGAAGGCGAGTATCGTTTATCGTTATCCTTATTGAATTTCTATACAACGTAAGATTAGATAATATAGGATTCGTGACGATACAAGAATAATAAGCTTCGTCTGCAAGAGTCAATTTATTTATAGTTAAGAAAGGAGTGTTGGTTCCTTGATAGTGACTGTCGTTAGAAATAATAATTCCATTTTTTGTCCATTGGTAGCTGTTATTGCTTCCGCCAGAAAATGTTTGAAGAGTAGCTGTGTCTTTTATGACAATAATAGTATCTGTTTGAAAGTTTATACTGTCTTGAGGGATATAAAGAAGTTGAGCGTTATTTATTCCTAGAATTGGTTCTAAATCTTCAAATGTAAAATGATTATTTTCAATAAGTACATTTGATAAATCGCCAAGTGAACTAAGGTCTGGAAGTTGATCAAAATTGTTATTAGTTAAATATAGATCGGCTAATTTTGGGAAGTTAATTATGTTTGGTGGAATAGCACCTGTGAATTTATTAGTTCTAAAATCGATTGTATTTAATGAGGTTAGGTTATCAAAACAAATAGGGAGATTACCTGACAAATTATTATTAGAAACATATAGGTATTCAAGTTTAGTAAGGTTGCAAAAGGAAGGAGGTAAAGGGCCTGACAAATTATTTGCTGATAGATTGATAATTGTCACTCTATTTGAATTAACAGTTATCCCATTCCAATCGCTGACTTTTTGAGTAAGCCAATTCGTTTTGTTTTTCCATGCATTTCCATTTGTAGAAGTATAAAGATCCACCAACGCCATTGAATCGGAAGGGATTACTTGGGCTGAAAGTTTTATAGTTATAAAAATAAAGATCAGCAATATGTAACGACTGATTTTCATGTATTAATTTGTGAAATAAATTTCTTCCAAAATTAGCCAACTACTTAAATCTATTTCTGGTAGTGTTGTCATGAAAGAGGGTTGAGTATTGAATTATAGCTAGGATCA
>JANOTP010000106.1:0-17319 GCA_031416415.1 Cytophagales bacterium
AAGATATACTTTTATTCAAACCCGATGTTCTTATTTTGGTAGACTTTGGTGGCTTTAATATGCGAATGGCAAAGTGGGCTAAAGAACATAATATTAAAGTATATTATTATATCTCCCCTAAGATCTGGGCTTGGAATCAGAAGCGAGCCTTAAAAATAAAAGCTACCGTAGATCACATGTTTGTGATTATGCCTTTTGAAAAAGAGTTTTATAAAAAATTTGATTATACTAAAGTCGATTACGTTGGTAACCCAGTGCAAGATGCTGTTGGCGCTCATGTTGTGAATAAAAATTTCCGACTTGAAAATAATATTCCCGACAAGCCTATTATTGCAATTCTTGCAGGAAGTAGGAAACAGGAAGTGACAGTAATGTTGGAAACGATGATAAGTTTTACGAAGGAATATCCAGCGTATCATTTCGTAATTGCTGCTGTTTCCAATTTATCAAAAGAATATTATGAGCCGTTTAAAACTGATCACATAACGGTTGTATACGATCAGGCATATGATGTGCTTTCCTACGCAGTAGCTGCAGTAGTAACCTCTGGGACGGCGACATTAGAAACAGCCTTATTTGAGGTGCCTCAAGTAGTATGTTATAAAACTAATCCTATTACTTATTTTATAGGTAAACCTCTTGTAAAGATTGATTTTTTTTCTCTTCCGAATTTAATTGCTGGAAAAGAAATTGTAAAAGAATTATTGCAGTATGATTTTACTACTGAGATTGTTTCAAAAGAATTGAGAAAATTATTAGATAAAGAGTATAATAAAAAAGTGAAGGAGAATTATAGTTACATGAAACAAATTATGGGTAATAAAGGTGCTTCTAGCAGAACAGCTAAGCTTATGGTTGATTATTTGAAAAATGAAAAATAATATAATTAAAACCGGCCTTATAGGCTTTGGAACAGGAGGTCAATTTTTTCATGCACCTTTTATTCATACACTTCGAGAGTTTGAATTGACTGCTGTTTTGGAAAGGACAAAGGAGCTTTCGAAAGTGCTTTATCCCTACACTAAAATTGTAAAAACACCTGAAGAACTTTTTGATATTGAGGAGATTGAACTTATCGTTATAACAACTCCAAATGATACTCATTTTGAGTTAGCAAGAAAGGCTCTTGAAGCGGGCAAGAATGTTGTTATAGACAAACCTTTTACCGTTAATACTTTAGAAGCAAAAGAGTTGATAAAAATTGCTAAAGCAACTAATAAAATACTTACAGTTTACCACAATCGTCGTTTCCATAGTGATTTTAAGACTGTCCAAGTTCTTTTGTCTGAAGGTTCATTAGGAGAGTTGACGGAATATTTGGCTTGTTTTGATCGTTTTCGTCCAGAATTAAGACCAACAGTTTGGAAGGAACACGAAAGACCAGGGGCGGGAATTTTGTATGATCTAGGTTCTCATCTAATTGATCAAGTCCTACTTTTATTTGGAAAGCCTTTGTCAATTTCTGCAGAGCTGAAAATTGAGAGGCCCGGGGCGAAAGTAATTGATTGTTTTGAACTGATTTTTTATTACGAAAATCATAAAGCGATTCTTCGTTCAGGTATGCTAGTTGAGGTTCCTGGACCAGTGTTTAAACTTACGGGAACAAAAGGTATCTATATTAAAAATGGCCTTGATCCTCAGGAGGCCTTATTGAGGCAGGCAATTATGCCCGATTCTGAGCTTTGGGCTGTCGAAAAGGAAGACACGTGGGGTGATAAGATAACGGCTGGAGAATCTCAAAAGGTTCGACCTGTTTACTGCGATTATAGGGAGTTTTATCGGAATATATATGGCGCGATTAGAAATGGCGAAACATTGCTAGTCAGTCCAGAACAGGCAGAATTAGTTATTTATTGCATAGAACTTGCTATTAGAAGTAGCGTGGAAAACAAAGCAAAGATTAGCCTCTGATATATGCTTCGTTTATTTTATCTTTGAATTATTAAAAAACATATAAGTTGTCAGTAATAGTTGAAAATCTTGTAAAAATTTATGGTAAGCAGCATGCTGTGGACGGAATTTCCTTTGTTGCTAATAAGGGTGAAATTTTAGGTTTTTTAGGTCCCAACGGTGCAGGCAAATCAACTACTATGAAGATTGCTACCTGCTTTATTCCACCTACTTCGGGTACTATAAAGGTAGCAGGATTTGATGTTACTGAATCTCCTATCGAAGTAAAAAAACATGTTGGGTATCTTCCAGAGCATAATCCTCTTTATTTGGATATGTATGTAACGGAATATTTGCAATTCTCTGGTTCTGTTCATGGACTTAAAGGTGGATTACTTCAGAAAAGAGTTAAGGAGATGATCGAAACGGTTGGTTTAACGTTAGAATATAAAAAGAAAATAGGTGCGTTGTCGAAAGGGTATCGTCAGCGTGTAGGCCTTGCACAGGCTATTATTCATGATCCTCAGGTGTTAATACTTGATGAACCAACTACAGGACTCGACCCTAATCAATTAATAGAGATTAGATCGGTAATAAAAAATTTGGGAAAGGAAAAAACAGTAATTTTCTCAACTCATATTATGCAGGAAGTACAAGCATTATGCGATCGTGTTATTATTATTAACAGCGGTAAATTAGTAGCAGATAACAATGTTTCTGAATTGAAAAGTATCCAACAAAAACATCAAGTATTGACACTTGAATTTAATGTTGAGATAGAGATTGCTTTCATAAAAGAATTTGATACAGTTCAAGAAGTTAAACATCTGGGAAAAGGAAATTATGAAGTTATTTGTAGTCTTGAAAAAGATATAAGAGCTGATTTATTTAAGCTTGCTTCAGAAAGAGGATGGACATTATTGGGAATGAAACAAGAGGAGAAAAGTATTGAAGATGTATTTACTGATCTTACTGGGAATATAAACGCTAAGTTATAATATATTACTAAATGAATCTTAATTATACTATATCAATTAAAAGTAATTTAAAATTAAAAATGATAAATTTGAAATTTATATTGCTGATAATTATAGTCCTAACTAATTTTTTGAATTTCAGTGTTAGTGCTGCAGTACATGATTCTATTGGTGTAGAGAAGAAGGACGGCAAATTTTTTGTATTACATGAAGTAGATGCTAAAGAAACTTTATTTTCTATTGCCAAACGCTATAATGCGAAGTTAGATGATATAAGAATGGCTAATCCCGATATGGGAGATGGGATAAAGATTGGTCAAAACTTACGAATTCCCTACAAAGGAGTAGTTCAGAGTTTACCTGGTACGGTTCCTTCAAATGATTTAAATAAGTATAAAACTCATACTGTTGAAAAAAAGGAAACAATGTATGCTATTTCGAAAAAGTACGGTATAGCGGTTGAAGAGATAATTAGAGCAAATCCAGGTGTGGAAGCTGGTTTAAAAGAAGGACAACAAATTAAAATTCCAATAATTTCTGCTACTACCCCTAATGATATTCCAATAAATAATTCGAATGTAGTGCCGTTAATTAAAACAGGGAAAATTCATAAGGTTGAGGCAAAAGAAACATTGTTTGGGATAGCAAAAAAATATAGTGTTTCTGTAGATGATATTAAAAAGGCTAATCCAGAACTTATAGAAGGATTAAAAGAGGGAATGGAAATATCAATACCTGTAAAAGGAAATAAAAATACGATAGTCAATACTAATACTGTAGTAAAGCCAGTTGTAGTAAAGGAAAAAGAAAAAGAGGAAGATAAGCCTGTATTAGTTGTTCCTACACAGAATCAACCCAAAGGAGAATTTAAGAAGATAACTGAAAACGGAATAGCAGAGTTACTGGAAAGTAAGACGGAAGCACCAAAATTTCAAGCGTTGCATAAGACGGCACCTGTAGGCACGATAATACAAGTTTCAAATGAAAGTAATGGACAAAAAATATTTGTAAGAGTAATAGGTAAGTTGATTGATGTTTCAGACAATAAAGTTATTATAAAAATTTCTCAAAAAGCCTTAGACCGCCTTGATGTGAAGGAAAAGAAAGTAGCGGTTACTCTAATATATATTCCTTAAATTAATAAAAAAACATAGAAATGAATTTAATAAGATTATCAATAGTAGTAGTTTTAATAAGCGGATCTTTATTTATTGGTTGTAAAAAAGCCGATGATAATCTTTTCAGTACAAAGTATCAAAATATGATGAGAGAGAATGCACTTTCTCAGGCTGCATTTGATGATGTTTTGAAGGTTGCTGAAAATATTTTATTGAATAATGGAGATGCTAAAATGGAGACTATGGCTGATTCTTTAGATTGCTATGCTATAGATACGGTTGTTACAGGTCCGAATAAAAAAACATACACTGCTACTTTTACATCTAATTGTACAAGTTATGACGGTAAAGTGAGAGAAGGTAAAATGTTTTTTGATCTTGAAGGTACAAATTACAATACTACGGGTGCGGTATTGAAAATTACATTTGAAAATTATAGTATAGATTTAAATAAAATAGCAGGAATGATGGTTGTTACTAATAACGGTAATGGCGTTTTTAACGTAAAGGTAACTGATAACTCAGGTGTTGGGTATGCGAGCTTATATATAAATAGCATATCAAAATCTGTGCAGTGGAGGACTTATCATAACAGACTTATTTCAGCGGGGAATAGTGATAATATTATAATTAACAATGAATATCAAATTTCAGCAGCTACTGCTACTACTTTTGAAGGAGTAACTTCCGATAATAAATACTATTACGCAAATCCTTCTACGCCATTACAGTTGAATTATGGTTGTACGGCAGTGGGAGCTTTGAGATATCCAGTTATAGGTACATTGGAATATGGAATGGAGGGGATACTTAGGACTGTAAATTACGGAGATGCCATAGTTTGTGATAAGACGGTAAAAATGAGTTTTGGTGAAGCGTATTCATTTTTTGATCTTTATTAGTACTTATTATTCATTTTAGTGCCTATAGATAAGTTATTAACAATCATAAATTTCTATAAATGAGCCTCCTGTAAATGGGAGGCTTTTTTATTCTTTTTTCATAATTATTCTTTTAATTTTGCATACTAAACCTAATTATAGTGGCTAACGAATTAACAACTGTTGAGACCGCCAAAAAGCTTGGCCTTCTAGAAGACGAATTTGAGAAAATAATAAAAATTTTAGGAAGAGTACCTAATTTTACGGAGTTATCTATTTTCTCAGTAATGTGGTCTGAGCATTGCTCCTATAAGAATTCAATTGTTTGGTTGAAAAAATTACCTAAAGATTCTCCAAGAATTTTAGCAAAAGCGGGTGAAGAAAATGCCGGACTTGTAGATATTGGTGATGGCCTTGCGTGTTGTTTTAAAATAGAATCCCATAACCACCCTTCTGCACTTGAGCCTTACCAAGGTGCTGCTACAGGTGTAGGTGGTATTAATAGAGATATATTTACAATGGGAGCTAGGCCAATTGCGCAATTAAATTCATTGCGTTTTGGAAATCTTTCTCTTGAAAAAACAAAGTGGCTGATGCGAGGAGTTGTAAAAGGTATTGGCGATTATGGCAATGCTTTTGGAGTTCCAACTGTAGGTGGTGAAATGTATTTTGATGATTGTTATAATGTCAATCCACTTGTCAATGCATTCTCTGCTGGTATTTTAAGAACAGATCAACCACCAGCCCGTGCTACTTCTTATGGTGTAGGCAATCCTGTATTTATTGTTGGTTCTGCTACAGGTAAAGATGGCATACATGGCGCCGCATTTGCTTCCAAAGATATAAGTGCAGATTCTGTAAACGATTTACCTGCAGTTCAAGTAGGAGATCCGTTTATGGAAAAATTATTATTAGAGGCTTCTTTAGAAATAATTGCTACTGGTGATGTAATTGGTATTCAAGATATGGGTGCGGCAGGTATTATTTGTTCTACTTCTGAAATGAGCGCCAAAGGCAAACATGGTATGGAGATTTGGCTAGACAAAGTACCAATGCGACAAGCGAATATGGTACCTTTTGAAATTTTACTTTCTGAGTCACAAGAAAGAATGTTAGTAGTAATTACAAAAGGTAAAGAAGAAAAAATTAAAGCGATTTTTGATAAGTGGGATCTCAATTGCGAGCAGATTGGTGTTGTTACAGATACTGAACGTCTTAAATTCTTTGTAGGAAAAGAACTTGTAGCTGATGTACCTGCTGATGATTTAGTTCTAGGTGGAGGTGCACCAGTTTATCACCGCGAATATAAAGAGCCAGCTTATTTTAAAGAATTTCAAAAGTTTAAAATTAGTGATATAAAATTACCATCGGATTATAAAGCAATAGGAGAATTTCTATTACAGCATCCAAACATTGCTTCAAAAAAATGGGTGTACGAGCAATACGATTCAATGGTAGGAACTGCGAATAGAAGTACCAATGCTCCTTCTGATGCAGCGGTAGTAAATATAAAAGGTACTGATAAGTCAATTGTAATTACGGTAGATTGTAATTCAAGATTTGTAAATTCAAATCCTGAAGAAGGCTGTGCTATGGCTGTAGCAGAAGCCGCTAGAAATATAGTTTGTTCTGGAGGTGAGCCGGTAGCGATAACTAATAATTTAAATTTTGGAAACCCTTATAATCCTGAAGTGTATTGGCAATTTGTAAATTCCATTCAAGGTATGAGCAAAGCTTGTTTGAAATTTAATACACCTGTAACGGGTGGAAATGTAAGTTTCTACAATCAGTCTGCAGATGGAGGACCAGTGTTTCCTACGCCTACTATTGGTATGTTAGGTATAATGGAAGATCCAACAAATCGTATGACGCTTAACTTTAAAAATGTTAGCGATGTTATATATCTGGTTGGTTATTCTAAGGATGATATTTCATGTTCTGAATATCTATATTCTTATCTTGGAGTGAAACAATCACCTGCTCCTTCTTTTGATTTAAATGAAGAATATAATGTACAGGAACTTATTAAAGGTCTTATAAAAGATAAATTAATTGTTTCGGCTCACGATCTTTCTGAAGGTGGTTTGTTTATAGCCTTAGCAGAATCAGCGATGACAGGTAATGTAGGGTTTAGAGTAACGTCCGATTTCCGATACAGAAAGGATGCATGGTTGTTTGGAGAGAAACCTAGTCGTGTTATTGTTTCTGTTTCTCCAGACAGAGAAAAAGATTTTCTTAACTATGTAAAAAGTACTCGCAATCTTATAAGTAGAGAAGCGAATTTTGGCGTTGAAGTAATTGGAACTGTTACTGCAGATGATTTTATTGTTGACAATGAAATATATTTGAGTGTCACTAAAGCAAAAGATTTGTATGACAATGCGTTGTCATTGCAAATGAAATAGAGGATAATAGATCCTTGGTGCAAGATCCTAGAAATAATTATAGACTATTCATACTGTAATTACTTCTAGGATCTTGTAGTTAAAATTAAACTATTTTGGGAAAGAATAAATTAGTTAGGTTTGCTGTAATAGCTCAACGCGATAATGTGATTGAGGAAGGCAAGGAAATATATAAAACAATTAAAGGAAACTGGAAAAAGTATTTCGGGAATGATAATCCAATATACTTAGAGTTGGCATGTGGGAGAGGAGAGTATACAACGGGCCTTGCCGCTGTATATCCTGATATAAATTTTATTGGTGTAGATGTAAAAGGTGCTAGAATATGGAAAGGAAGTACTGTCGCAGTTGAAAATAAGTTGACAAATGCTGCCTTCCTTCGTATTAAAATGTACTTATTGCTCGAGTTTTTTGAAGAGAATGAAGTCGATGGAATCTGGCTTACGTTTCCCGACCCAAGACCAAAAGATCTAGATGATCGTCATCGACTTACTTTTATAAAGTATATGAAAATGTATAAAAATATTCTTTCTAAAGAGGGTATGTTTTATTTCAAGACCGATAATCCTGGTTTGTTTGAGTATACGTTGGAAGTATTGAAAGATCCAGCATTAGGAGTAAAGGATTTGGAGTATACAAATGACTTATACAACTCTAAATATATGCCTGAACACCATGGTATCATTACAACTTACGAGCGTTTATTTGTTAAAAAAGGTTTCACCATAAATTATATGAAATTTAGGTTTGGAGATTAATATATTTACTATTTAATAAAAAAAGGTTTCAATATATTGAAACCTTTTTTTATTAAATAAATAAAAGTTCTGATTATTCAATAACAATTTTTACGATATCTTGTCCGTCTACAGTTTTTACAGTTAAGAAATAAACACCTTTGGCAAGACCAGCGAAGTTGAAATCTTTTTTGAATATTCCTTTTATTTCTTCTGTAGATTGGTGAACCACTTGTCCTATGTAATTGCTAAGGCTTAACGAAACAGATGTCTCACTAGAAGAAATGGTGATGTTGAAATTACCATTGTTTGGATTTGGGATAACAGAGATTTCAGAATTTGAAGACGATTCTATTTTTTCCATATCACTGTACTGAATTCTTCCGTTAAGATCTACTGATTCTAGTCTATAGTAAGAAATAGTGCTTAACGGTGTTTTGTCTAAGAATGAATATTCTACAATAGAATTAGTGTTTCCAGAAGCTGTAACTTTACCAATTGTATACCAGTTAATTCCATCTGAGGAGCGTTGAATATTGAAATAATCACTACTTTCTTCAGAAGCGGTATTCCAATTTACGATTACTTGACCTGCCGATTTAGTTGCGTCAAAATTAATTAATTCGATAGGCAGAATACATGCAGTACTTGATTGACAAACTAAGATACGTCCACAAGAATAGCCTGTACCAGTTTCAAATTTTAAATCAAAAGCGGCTCCATGAGAACTATAACCATTTGAATTTGCAGGGCTAATAGCGGCAACTGCGGCGATAGAGTTATTTCCAGGAGCATTATCAAAAACTGGTGTAGTCCATTTTCCTGGGTAAGCACCAGCTACCGCAGGATTGCAACTGTAATAAGGTTGAATATTATAATCGCCTTTAACTCTTATCCAATAAATGCCAGGCGTTAAATTTATTGAAAGAGGAATTGAAGCCACTAATGTAGTATTGTTAGCCATAGTAGGGGCTGAAAACGCTACAGGAGAACCAGCAACTTGTGTTGCACTGTATCTATCTACGTTGTAACTACCGTTCCATAAGGAGGCTGGAGAATTGGTGTAAATCTCTACAGAACCAGCAGATAACGTTACTGGATTTCCTGTTGTGTTTTTTAAGAAAGTACTGACACTTGTTAATTTTACATTTTTGAATACCTCAATTGCTAAATAGGTATCATTTCCTGCATTTGTAGAGTAACTAGCACATCCAGTACCTGCAGAAATTTGAGCTTGTGTTGGCGTTAACTGTCCTGTAGGGAATACAAAACCTTGTGAGCTACTTATGTCTTCAGCAAACAATGCCTTACCAGGACCACAAGCGGCTATGGTAGGAGCAGAGGCATTTGCATAGGTAATCGTTTTTAATACATCAGATGGATTTAAAGGAGATCCACCAGTATAAGTTGTATACCATTTGATTTGAGAGGTAGTTGGAGTAGCAATTTCATAATCAGAAGTACTTGGACCAGCACAACCTGCAGTTGTATAAGGGTTTGGTATTGGTATAATGGAAATAGAATCTTTTAATACTGGACAAGGAGCACAAAGGAAGGCAACCGAAGCTCTTGTATCACTCACTAAAACCCTCCATTCTCCTAATTGGGCTACAGCATACGTTATATCGTTCGTGCCTGTAACAATAGTTGTTTTATTTGCTCCTGAGGTAACCCCTGTTGATACATCAGACCAAGCGCCCGTTCCTGGCGTAGCACGGAATTGCCAATTGTATTTATAAGTGGCATATTCTTGTAAAACTTGTGAGTTTAAAATTTGTGAAAATATTGGGCACGAACTAAAATTTGCAGGAAGTTTTGGTTGACCAGGACAAGGATAATCAAAAGCACAACTAGTAGGTAAGGTTAATGAAGTAGCATATCCTCTATCGTTGTAGGTGCCTGTAGCTTGTTCTCCTCTTCTGTTCCATCCCCAAGATACGGCATTTCCTCCAATATCATTTGTGGCGAAATACCAAGCATCTCCATCGGAAACAGTAGTAACATTTGATAAGGGTACACCCGCAGATGTTTCTACAAACATTGGATACTCATAACTTGTAGCATCTGTATTTTCATCTTGAACTCCTTGATTTAATGCTGTAACACCTCCACTAGAACCTCTGCCTGATGCACCCGCCGTAAATCTTTTATTACCGACGAAACTTATAATTCCTGAAGGTTGTGTTACCATGGTATTAAATCCATAAAAACAATTTGAACCAAAAACGACAACTCTGTTTTTGGTAATGTTTGTGGGGTCGGTAGCATCTTGTAAAACGATAGCGCAACTCGATTGACCTGCTGCAATTGAAATTGCTTTGTAATTATTATTAGTACCATCGCCAAGAAACGGTCCTGTTGGTGTGGTAACACCGATATCAACAACTCTACCAGCTTTGTAATTGTATTGACCACCATTTCCTTGACCTATTTGTCCTACTGCCCAGTCACCACCCATCGACCAAACTTGACCATTAGCATCTAATCCCAAAGCATGAGCATCACCACCCGAGATTGAAACGATATCATCTAAAAAACCATTTGTAGTAGCAGCGTTATTGTTATTTGTACCTCTTTCAACTCTTCCAGCATATGGTAAACAACGTGTACCGCCTCCCGCAAATCCTGGAACTTCTGCGCCAATAGCTCTACCTAAATTTCTTGCAGGATTTGCACCATCATTGGTAATACCCCAAGACCACATTTGTCCTGATGCATCTAGTGCATAAGAACAATCATCTCCCGCTTCAATTTGAACAATATTAGCTAAACGTACCCCTGGTCCTGTTAATACGTATACTGGAGTTAACTTTGTAATTACAGTTCCATCACCCAGTTGACCGTAATCATTAGAGCCCCATGAAAGTACATATCCAGTTGTCTCTTCAATAGCAAAAGAAGAGTTATTTCCGCCTGAAACATAAGTTATGTTATCTAAAAAATTTCCAGCAACAACTTGAGCTCCTTTTAAGACTCTCATGGGTACTGCATTAGCAACTGCCGCACCGGATACGTTTCTTCCTAGTTGACCTGCGTCATTTAGCCCCCACGCCCAAACGTTTTTTGCACAATCTAGCCCCAATAGATGCCCTCCAGAACCTGCATCAGCTTGTTTTATTGCAGGCATGATAGAAGGTCCTGTTGCAGTAGGAACGGCTGTTAAGTTTCCCATAGTTACAGGTTCCCAGCTACTTCTAAAAGAAGCTATACCTGTGGCTATAGGGTTTCCTGCGGCATCCGTTCCTAGCTGACCATCTGGGTTATACCCAGTAACATTCACTTGTTGTTGATTACAAACTACAGAAGAAAAGTTGTTTCCTCCGGATATTTGTAGATTTTGACCTACTGTTGAAAATGAAAATACTAGTAGGTATAAAAATGTAGAAAAGATTGAGAATGTAATTTTTTTCATATTTTCTTAATAATTATATTAGTTATAATAATTATATTATATGTTAAATATATTACATATTATAGTGAATAACAAAGGAATTTGTCAAAAAAATATTCACAAATGATTGATAAACAGATAATTGTATTTTATATGTTGCGTAATACTACTTGGCGCTATCTCGTTTGATTTATTATAATAATTTAGTAGTTAATGATTTATGTATATTTAAAAAAAGAGGAGTATATCTCATCAATACCATTATTAAAATGGTAGTAAAAAATAATTTTAAAATGCCTTATACTGTTTATTTGGAAAAAAGTTACATTAAAAATAAATAAATCAGCTTTAATATTTCAATATTGTTAGTGCTGATTTATAGGAATAATATAAATAAAAGGTTATTTTATTAGTAAGTCTAAGTCTGATTTAGACACTTTAAAAAGGCACAATCGAGGGAACCGCCCTGATAAATAGGTGACTCCAGCTATCGCCAAACCCTCATCTGTTGTTTTAGTCAAATTCCCCATAATAAAGGTATTAGAGTACCCAAGATGTTTAGAAGCTATAAAACTTCCTGTAATTGCATCATAAAAGTACAATGCAATTTGTCCTGATCTAGTATCACTACCATATACTAAAACTGATTTACCATTAATGGTTTCTCTTTTTAATAATATTCTAGCATCGGGATTGAATTCGGGAATAGGAAAACCATTTAGATCAGAATTGGAAGCTACTTCCCCTGCAGTAGTATTTACTGTAGCAGCTGAAAAAATTGTATTTGCTCCATAAGCATAACTCGACAAAGCAAATTTTGCAGTTTCTGGAACATAAAGTGCTGAGCTGATGCAACGTTCGTCTTTATATCCTTGAAGTACTCCAGGGTTTGCAGAATTTCCAAAATTAAAAAACACCATTGAAAGAGTATAATTATAAAAGCCATTAAAAAAATAAGTACCATTGCCTAGACTACCTGCTAAAAACGGTAGTTCTTTCCCATTCCCTGTAAGGTGATCTATAATTGGTTCTTCTACATCAAAATCGCCAATACCAATATCAAAAACCGAAGAATCTAACACCGTTCCTACAGCATTTATTTTTGAAATTATCGTTTTTTTATTATCCTTATCATAACTCTGAAGAATAAAATTTCCATTGTTTTCTTCCTGAATGGCACTTAATGGATATATTAATCCAGTTAGTTGCGTTACTTGGGAAGTTAATAGACTTTCGTCTACTTTCATTAAAACAGTAGAAAGACTTGTTCCATCCATACAAAAGAAATATAAGTCTTGGCCTATTTTCATTAGCCCACTTCCTGGACTAACAAGTGTAGAGGATAAATTTTGTTCGGACACAAACAATCCTTCTTTGTCTACTTTCATTAAATATATACCAAAAAAAGGAGAGGCATCTATTCTCTTTTTAGCAAGAATAATATAACCTTCGTCAGAGGTTTGTTTAATGTCTAAAGGTATATAATTGTCCGAAAAGGATTGGTTGTCGTAGATCTTAAGAAATTCTTCCTGAGGTTTAATCTCTTTATTTTTTTTAATATCACAACCTGCTAGTAATCCTATCAGTATAGTGATCATTAACGAAAATTTTAAATAATTTTTTACTTTCATACTAATAAGTTCAACGGTTATTCAGCTTTGAAACTGCCTTTCATGATAAATCTTAACGGAATTAATATTGCAACCGAAGCTGAAATATTTCGCAATTTTACATCGTCTAGTATATCTCCTGAACCAGTAAGCCTGTCGTTGGAGTAACGATTGGCAGAGCTTGTAATGTTATTCGTATTTCTTCTGTAGGTAACATCAAATGTAAGCCTAACATTTCCTAAAGGGTAGCTTACTCCAGCACCGGCTAACCAACCTAGGTTTGATTTAATAAAGAGGTCTTTGGCTCCAATGGTAATATTCTCTTCCGTGTATTCATTTTCCGAACCACTTGCGTTATCTGTAATTTTTATTTCAGTTGCTTTGTAGGCATTGTTGAGAAAAGCATAGTACACTCCTGCTTGGACAAATGGTCTGAATTTAGTTTTTAATGGTTCGTATCGAACTAAAATTGGCAACTCGAAATAATCAAGTTTTTGTATCGCTTTATAATTGGAGGTAAAGCTATAAGAAGGTGTCATGGCGTCTTGCCACGTATATTCGTTTGTATAAGTAAAAGACATCCTGCGATAGTTTGGTTGAAAACTTAGACTGAAACCTTGATGGTAGTAAGTGATTTCTATACCTGCTTGACCGCCGGTTTTATTGAAGTTGTCGTATTTTTTATCGTAGATAGTGGTAGAAGGGTCAATTGTAGAATTGAACGCCGAATATCGATCTATAGGTTTTGCTTTTGAAAGATTACCACCTGCCTTTACACCTACCCACCATTGAGTATTTAGAAAAGGATCTCTAGAAGCACCGCCACCGCTTTTCTGTCTTTTGTTGGGCTGTGCATGAGACGTTATCACTCCAAAAGAAACAAACAATATGGACAATACCATTAGCAATCTACTCACTACTTTCATTTTTATACCTGTTTAAAAACTAAAAATAAATAAAATTATCGCACTATTTCAAATTGTTTTGAATCAATTAAAATTCCTGCTTTAATACTGTATACATAATACCCTGGCTTGATATTGATTAGATCAATCGACACGGTATGTTCTCCCGGGTACATGAATTTTTTTAACACAGATTTAATCTCTCTTCCCTGAAGATCTGTTATAGTTAAATCGACTTCTGTTTCCGCATTTATATAAAAAGAAAACGTGGTGTAAGTAGATGCCGGATTTGGATAACAACTGTTAAGTTTAAATCTGCTATTAATAAAGTCGCTCACTCCTGTTACGTTACCATTTATTAATGGAAGCGTTGTGCCTCTTCCTGCATAATCTCCACTAAAAATCCCCGTCAGTGAGTCTACCAATGTTGGATCTACGCACATCCATTCTTTCATGATTGTGGCATAAATTTGTCTATAATCGTATTGCATGGCGACGTTGTCATCGCTTAGGTCAGGATTATTCCCCGTTAGACCAGGCAAAACTCCCTTACCAAAAATAAAGAGTGGAGCACCAATACCATGGTCCGTTCCATAACTTCCATTAGAGTGGATTCTTCTACCGAATTCAGATAAGGTAACTGTAAGAACTCTGTCTTCAAGATTTCTGGCTTTTAAATCGTCTTGAAAAGCCTTCATCGCGGAGGAAATATGATAAAGCAATGCCGCATGAACTCCCATAGTAGAGTCATAACTTTCTACCTGTTGTGCATGAGTATCAAAACCACCTAATTTTATTAAATAAACTTTTGTTTTACAACCACCATCAATAAGATTTGCTATAATCTGCAACTGTGAGGAAAGTGGATTCTTTCGAAATCTTTCTGGTGCATTTAATGGATAAGAAGTAGGATAGGTGATGTTAGGATCTAATGCTTTTCCTGCATTGTAAACTTGTAATAATCGATCATCGTATTCATCTGTTTTTTCTTCTAACCCAAGAATCCAGTCCATTTCTTTTCCATAAGGAGAATTTACTAATCCTACTGGAGGTATGCCTCTTGGGTCTACTCCTTGAACATCTTCAAATCCTGGAAGTGTGTCTACTAAATCGAAAAATTGCTGTGGATTATAGATAGAAATAGAAGTAGGAATATTATCTCCTTGATGAAATACAAGTGATATTTCATTTCCAAATTCTAACGCCAACGGATCAGGCATATTGACATTAGGGAAATCGTCAGGGTATATTTCAGGAGCGAATTTATCTTTCAAATATCTTCCAACCCAACCCGAATTTAGGTAATCATTCGAGCCACCACCCATAAACAAAATGTCTCTACCTCTGAAGTGGGATTGGTTATGATTTTCATATGATACACCTTGTACAATGGCAACTTTACCTTGATCGTAAAGATTTTTTATACCAATCATATCGGGATGCAGTCCCACTTGACGTTGAACGCCAAGTGTACTATCTAGTTTTATAAATTTCCTCCCACCACTACTTGGTATTGCAATGTTGGCTCTTACATTATGGTAGTTGTCGTAATCGGCTACTGGAATAACAGCGTTAAGACCATCGTTGCCACCATGGAGTTGCAAGATCACCAATACACGATCGTTGGGACAGGCTGCCGCCATTTTTAATAAATCGGTATTTTCAGCCATCAGATTAAATGGGATACCGTTTAATATGAATGGTGCTGCACCAGCAATAGAAGCATTTTTGATAAAATCTCTTCTTTTCATAATTTATGGAGATTAAATGTTTTAACTTAATTGATATTCAGGTGACTGCATCATTGCATTGATTAAATCTTGCAACATTCCTCGTGAATCGTCTGCACTTGCAGCGATATTGGTGTTCGCCCAGCTAAACTGCCAGAAGACCAATGGTCCTTGAGGTAAGGCTTGCCCAAGTTTAAATAATTGTAATCTAAACCAATTCAATCTTTCTGTTGTGATTTCGGGACCTTCACTATTCATAGAAAAAATATAGGTAGACAACTCGCGAATAAAAGCATCGGGATCGGAAGCATTTGCAGCAAATCTTAACTGCATAAAGGCTAATAAATCAATGCTTACATTATCAGGATCCATATTCTCTGTAGTCATTGTATCAAAGATAAATTTGTACCGTTGAGTCAACGCATTTGTATTGATCCACATTCTATGGAATAGAGGGAATTGATGGTACGCTTCGTATCCTGCTACATCAAAGGGACTCATTAAATTCATCCCTTGATCTTCTATTTTTCGGAGTAAGTTTCCTGCTTTCATATAAAAAGAAGTAGACTGAGAAACAAAATCAGGTAATTGGTATTCGAAGAAATTTAGTGTTTCAGAAACTAACCCAAGAGGTGATTTTATAATTGCTCCGAAGTTATCGTTGTCGAGCGAAGCATCGGCGGAGTCAAAGAAATGTTCACTTGCGAGTAGTTCACGAATTACAGGTTCAATTTTATAATTGTTTGAAACGAAAGTAGTAACCATATCGGCTATAATTGTACTATCAATAGCAGCTGTTATATCATGGTAAACATAATATCTATAGATTTTACGACAAATGTTTTTTGGAGTTTCTGATTGACTATAAATTAAATTGATAAGTTGGTCAATTTCATCGAGCATACTTGCCTCTGTCGGAAATGTACCATTCATAAGTGTTGGATTGGGAGTAACAACTGCGTTTCCAAATCTTGTACTGAATTGTTTTATAGTGTTGTCGTGCTGATTTGGCACTGCTCCTGCTCCTGTTTTTATTTTACCTCTAGGCAAGAGAGTGTCAGCATCTATAGTAGTAAATTGATTGTCAAAATCATATCCTGATAGTACTTTTGCAGCCGATTGTACATCTAGCTCTGTGAAATAAAAATAATCACCAGGGGTTCCTGTAGCAGGAATCTGACCACTAAGTCCTTTTCCTATTGTATATAATTCAAGAAGTTCCCGAGCATAGTTTTCGTTTGGATTGCCTTTTACGTTAAGTCTTCCATCTAGCAATACCAACATTGCATTGTCTATACATATTTTTTTTGTCAGCTCCCGAAGCGTAATTTTAGGATCAGCATTACCATCAAATGCAAAATTTCTTAATAACACATTCTGAAAATAGAGTGCTCTACTATTATTTACAACTTCTTGTATTGTAGTAAGTTGTGTATGAAGAAAAAAAGCGATTTTTTCTCTAGTGCTAAATGCTAATTTAGTACTAGCAGACACTCCGGTATTCAATATAACTCCAAGCCACCAGCAGACTAGATACTGTTGTAAATCATTTTCATCTTCTGTGCCATTAGGAGGAAGAGTTACCCAAGTTGTAGTTCCCCCAGGCAACACAGGAGCTGCAACACGCAACGGCCGCCGCGCAAGCCGATGGTTGCGGCGGTCGAGGGGTGGGCGG
>JANOTP010000107.1:0-7768 GCA_031416415.1 Cytophagales bacterium
TACACACTAAGAACTATGGCCGATTTATATCAAGATCAGGGCCGTTATGCAGAATTAGAAATTATTTTAAAGCAAATAGTACAACTCTCTGGCGGAACTTACGGACTTAAATCATTAGAGTATTGTAGAGCAATAAGTAAACTTACGAATTTATATAGAGCGTTATCAAGGTATAAAGAAGCAGAACCTCTTTGTATGCAGGTATTACAGATTATAGAGGATACTATAGGTCAAAATAATCTTGATTACACAACAGCACTCATTGAAATTGCTACCTTATATAAGGATATGAATCAATTCAAACAGTCGGAAATATATTTCTTGTCTGCTATTTCTATTTATGAGGTAATCGTAGGGTTATACCATGAAAGTTATGTTCATGCTTTAGTACAGCTAGCCAGTTTATATAGAACCGTTGGTAGAACTGCCGAAGCGGAACCTTTATATATTAATGCAATGAATATATATAAACAAACAAGTGGTTCCAATACCTTAGCATTTGCAGATTTGTTAAATGATTATGCTTTGTATTTTGACGAAATGGGACATTATGAACAAGCGGAATTACATTATAAAAAATCCTTAGAAATTACTGAAACGCTAAAGGGTGACAACGATCCTAATTATGCAAGTACCTTAGACAATCTTGCCAATCATTATCTATTAACAGGACACGTAGATCAGGCCGAACCAATTTTTATTGAGTCTGCTAGAATTCGCAAAGAAAAATTAGGTATTAAACATCCCTTATATGCAACATCTTTAAACAACTTAGGAAACTTATACGAAACTACTGGTAGAATAAAAGAAGCAAAAGATAATTATACAAATGCTATAAATATTATAAAAGAGTTATATGGAAAAAATAATTATATCTATGCAAATGCTATCGACAATTTAGCCGATGTATTACAAAAAGAGAAAGATTATTCTCAGGCCGAATTTTATATTTTAGAATCTATGAAAATTAATAAGGAGCTTTTTGGCGAACACCACCCTTATTATACAGCGGGCTTAAATAACCTTGCACAGAATCATATGAATCAAAAAAATCCTGTAGAAGCTGAAAAATTATATAAAGAAAATATAATAAATACAAAAGCAACAGTTGGGGAAGAGCACCCTTCTTATGCATTAGCTCTTGCTAACTTAGCCGATTTATGTGAAGAACAAGAACGTTATAAAGAAGCAGAAGATTTATATGAAAAAGCGCTTAAAATAAGAAGAGATAAATTGGGTGTTAATCATCGTCAATATACTACTACGCTTTCCCATCTTGCTGGTTTATATTCTGCAACAAACGACTTTGATAAAGCCGATTTATTATGGGAAAACTCTTTGAATAATTATTTAAAAGAGATAAAAATTTTCTTTCCATCAATGAGTGAAAAAGAAAAACAACAATTTTATAAAACTATAAATTCAGAATTTGAGCAATTTAATTCTTATGCGTTGTCAAGATATGAATCAAATCCTGCCATTCTTTCTAAAATGTATAACAACCAATTGGCAACAAAAGCACTTATTCTTAATTCTTCAAATAAAGTAAGACAAAAAATCCTAGCAAGTCGTGATACTTCAATCATCAATAATTATAAGAGATGGCTCCAACAAAAAGAAGTACTGTCTAAATTATATTCATTATCAAAGGAAGAGGTAGCTAAGGAAAAAATCAATTTGGATAGCCTCGAAGAATTAGCGAATAAGCTTGAGAAGAATTTATCTTTAAAGTCAGGGATGTTTAAAAATGCAAACGATACGGTAACATATACATGGAAAAATGTACAAAAAAAATTAAAGGATAAAGAAGCCGCTATAGAGATAATCAGATTTGAAAAATTTGATTTTAGAAAGTCAGGACAACCTACTGATAGCATTTATTATGTAGCGTTAATCATCACTAAACAAACAAAAAATAATCCAGAACTTGTAGTATTAAAAAATGGAAAAGATCTCGAAAGAAAGTATCTCAATTATTATAAAAATGTTATTAAATTCAAAATACCTGATGAATATTCCTATATAGAATATTGGAAAAACATTAAAGATAAACTAGTAGGGATTGATAAAATATATTTTTCACCTGATGGTGTATACAATCAACTTAATATGAATACCATCAAGAATATTGAAACTAATAAATTTGTAATAGAAGAAAATGATATTCAACTGGTAACAAACACTAAAGATTTAGTAACTAATTATGCTACTAAAAACAATAAAAAATTTATAACCTTGATTGGTAATCCTGATTACGTTTCAGATGGATCAACGTCTAGTGCCAATTTAGTTTCTGCCACTCCCAAAAGTACGAGTGATGTACAAAAATATTATGGTTTATTAACGCCACTTCCTGGTACTAATAAAGAAATTAATATGATCAGTGCTATGATGAATGAAAACAAATGGACTACTACTGTGAATACACAATCTCAAGCAAACGAGAAAACAGTAAAGGCTGTTAATAATCCAAAGGTTTTGCATATAGCAACACATGGTTTTTTTGATAAAGATATTGAAAATGAAAATAATAAAGGGGTTAAAACGGAAACCACTCCTATAAATAAATTACTGCGTTCAGGACTAATGTTTGCTGGATCTTCTGTGACAATTTATAACAAGAAAAATTCAGTGTTTCAGAAAGATATTATCGACAAATCTACTGAAGACGGAATACTTACGGCCTACGAAGCGATGAGTTTAAATTTAGATAGTACTGATTTAGTAATACTTTCTGCATGTGAAACAGGGTTGGGAGATGTTGAAAATGGGGAAGGTGTTTATGGTTTACAAAGAGCTTTTATAATTGCAGGTGCAGAGTCTATTATTTTATCTCTATGGAAAGTGGACGATGCAACTACTCAAAAACTTATGACCTTATTTTACAATGAATGGCTTAAAAATGGAAATAAACGTCAAGCTTTTAGAACTGCACAAAACTTAGTAAAACAACAATTCCCAGATCCCTATTATTGGGGAGCCTTTGTAATGGTAGGAGATTAAGCAAAAAAAAATAGTATGTTTTAATCAATATAAAACATTGTTTTTAAATATAGCTTTACTATACTAAATGAAATTTTAAGTAATTGGATCTAAGCATATTATTATCTTATGCTTTGCTATCAAGATGTTAAAATAGCATGAATAAAGATTGATTCAGAGACGTTACTTTTATTTAATCCCTAAATACTAGCTTACTTATTAATGTATTTTAGTATTATAATTAGATTAACTATTATATAAATATGAAAAACATACTCTTAGTAACAATTATCGTTTTATTATTTTTCTCGTGCAAAAAAACAGAAGAACCAAAAGTAACAACTCCTGAATACAATCCAGGTGAAGGTTGGAATCAATCCTGGTCAGAGGAGTTTAATGGTACAAGCTTAAATACAGCACTATGGAATTACGATATAGGAACAGGTACTTCCGGTTGGGGAAATAATGAATTGCAAACATGCCGTTCAGAAAATGTAGTTTTGGAAAATGGTAATTTAGTTATTACAGCCAAGAGTGAGGTTTATAATTCCTCTAATTTTACTTCAGGTAGAATAAATACAAAAGATAAGTATTCATTTAAATACGGAAAAATTGTAGGTAAAATTAAATTACCAGAAGGCTATGGAATGTGGCCTGCCTTTTGGATGTTAGGAAGTTCAGCTCAAGCTTGGCCTGCATGCGGTGAAATTGATATTATGGAAGCCAAAGGAGGAGATGGACCTAACGGAGATCAAACTATATTTTCAACCTGTCATTGGCAAAATGGAAGTAATGCTCATCAATATTATGGAAAAGAGTATGTTCATACGGCTAAACTGTCGCAAGACTTCCATTTTTATGAGGTTGAATGGAATGCAACAACAATTACAGCGAGATTTGATGGTATTCAATATAATGTAACAAATATTACTTCTGCAGATGTTAGTGAATTAAAGGATAACGCCTATTTCATTATTCTTAATATTGCTGTTGGAGGAAATATTTTCTCTCCTCCTCTCACAAACCCCGCCAATATAACGGCTTCTTTTCCTCAAAAAATGTATGTAGATTGGATTAGAGTGTATCAAAAATAAAAAATGAATTATTCTGAGGTAAAAATAAATATATATAAAAAATGTTCTGATTGGATCGATGAGAAAATCTCTATTACTACTAAAGCTGTAAAAGATGCTCAGGATTCGGCTAATAACGAAGAGAAAAGTAGTGCTGGAGATAAATACGAAACAGGTAGAGCAATGAGCCAGAATCAGAGAGATATGTATGCTCGTCAGCTTGCTGAATGTAATAAACAAAAACAATTATTGCTTAATATTGATAGTACTAAAATTCAAGATCGAGTATCTTCGGGAGCTTTAGTTATTACAGATACCGCTAATTATTTTATTGCAATAAGTGCGGGTGTCTTTGTGTTAGAGGATAAAACCTATTTTGCTGTTTCGCTGGAAACACCAATAGCAACCTTACTTCATCATAAAAAAGTAGGAGATAGTTTTTTATTAAATGGGAAAAATATTAAAATTAATACTATAGTATAAAAAAAGACGCCCTTTGAATAGGGCGTCTTTTTTTATACTAATTACACTTGATTCTTATTTGAATAAAAAGATATTAAACATACCACTAGCCAATTCTAAACTACCATAAAACAAACCAGCTCCAAACGTAATATTTCTTGCTGATAAATTTTTTAATGTAAATGGGAAAGACGATACGGCCAACAAGCTATATGCAGCAGCTAGTAGAGCACACATCATTATTGTTAAGTTTTGATTTTGAACAAACAAGATAACTAGAATGGTAAGCGCTGAAACGATCGTACTAATTACGATTGATTGAATTAAACCAATTTTTTCAACTAATTTACTCGCAGGAATTGCAAGTAAAGCAGCTATACCAAGTATAATTGATGAAAAGTGGCTTCCTCCAAATACTTTATTCTGAAAAGAAGGTAATTTAGTGGCTAATATTTCAGGGAAATGTTCCATTATAAATGCTGTAATAACACCAAATGTTAATCCCACTAATATTACTGGTAAATAATTATTTTTTCGTTCTGGCCCTTTAGCAGAATGGCTTTTAGCTATATCTGCATTATTAATATCCTTAGTTGTTCTTAAGAAAAAGAAACCTGATGTAATCAAAAGTACTCCACCTGTAACAAAAGTAAGAGGACCTCCTAAGAAATCTACTAACGCAATTACAATTGGTTCTAATGCATAAAGCAATTCAGTGGTCATAGTTATAATCGCCATTACAATTGGCAAATCTGCTGTTGGTGCAAATAAGTCAAGCATAGAGTTGGCAGGACTATGAAAAATATTCATAGAGATTAGCCATAACACAATCATTATTGGTAATATCATTCTTATTTCATTAGTAGGGCCAATTTGTACCATCGAGGCCACAGCCATGAATATCATAGCCGTAGCTCCAGCACCTACTGTAAATACTACGAAACGTTTACCATTTTTCTTTATCATGTAATCACCTATAATACCTGCTATCGGTGGTATTATAACCAAGATAATAGCTTGTGCAATTACTAAGAAAAAAGAAAGATCTTTTAAACCAAAACCTTGTACAACTTTTGGTTGATAGTTATGATAAGCTATCCAGCTGATAACTACAGCTGCGTTAAGACCTGCAAGACTCCAGATCTGAGACCAGTTAGTCTTCATAACCGTGTTGTCTGTTTGAATGTCGGTGGCTTGTGATATTGAGGCAGATTCCATATTTTATAAATTTATCTTTTTAAATATAAGTATTTTAATCATATACGAACAATTTATCTAATCGGATTTAAAAAAAAACAAAATCTTATTACTTATACTTTTTGGTATAGTTTACTTTGTCTCCTTTTATCCATTTTTCAGTAAGGCTATTATTTCTAAAAAGGCTCCCTGCAACATATATACTAGAGCCTATAAATGTACTCGATTCTTCTGCTAATTCATCCACTACCATTGAAGGGTCTGTGCAGGAAGAATGTACAAAATGTATTTGTCCTTGATACTTGATTAATAAACCACTATGACTTCTTAGTCCTACCACCCATATATTATCTGGTAATTTTTTTACGATTGTTAAGATATCACTAGCCTTGTATACTTTATAAGATGTATCACATAGAGAATTAACCATATAAGCGGAATAATTAGTGGCCATCTCGTGTGAATCTTCAAGATTTATCCCAAGATGCTTTAAGGTAGTCACTACAAAATGTCCACACGCAATTGAGCTATCGCCGGGTATTTGTGTTTCCCCATAGAATGCCCATTTCGTACCAAGCCATTTTGGAATTAAGGTTTTATAATAGGTAGTTATAAGAAATTCTTCAGCTTTTTTAATTATTCTATCTCTTTCATTCGTATTTGTTGAATAATAAAGAGTAGAAATAGAATCACGTTGGAAGTGTATTTTATTAATTAATCCCTGGTAAGAAGTTGAATCTGAATTCATACTACTTTCAGAAGGAAGAGTAATACGATAGTAAAAATTAGAGAATAGAAGAAGTAGTGAAAATAATAATATAATAGGTAATATATTTTTATGCCCTTTCATAAATTGAATATATACAATAGAAACTAAAAGGCAATTTTATACTTAGTATTAACATGTCAACTAATAAGTATATAAATGAAATTGAGTAATTATACTTAATATTGTAATAATTACATTTTTTACTTTTTCTAATTAAAATGATTACTAATATAGCTTTTAATCAAAAAAAGTAAAGTTTTTACTAATTTTTAAAAATTGCATAATTGGGCAAACCGTATTAAAGCTAATTTTTAAAATAGACTATAATTTTAGCTACTTTTTTGAATAATAAGATAAAAAATTAAAATATTGACCAATTTTTTAACCTATTATTAAATAATAATGTACTTTTTTTATAATTCGTGTTAAAAAATAAAGTATTTTTGATAATAAGTACTAAAAAGTTTTGAGTAATACTACTTAGTAATTACATTTATCCCAGGAAAATAAAGAATAGACAAAATCCTCTGAGGTTATTTTCTGAAAATAAAAAAACCCCGCCAAACGATCGAGGTTCGACGGGGTAACAAATTAAAGTTTACTGTTACATAAACCACAATCAAAGAAAATGAAAAAACGGTACTTAAACAAGTCTTTTGCAGCACTAATAGTGCTTCTGACTTACAACTTAGTTGCTCATGCACAGTTGAGTATGACTGCTCAATACAGAACTCGTTCAGAATTCAGGAATGGACAAGGTACATTACCGCAATTAAATTCTGAACCTGCTTTTTTTACAAATCATAGACTACGATTAGGGGTTGGTTATACAATGGATAGGTTGAAATTCTTTACTTCGATACAAGATGTAAGAGTTTGGGGACAAGATGGCTCAACAATTTCAAATGCAGATGGAAAGGCATTGTCTATTCATGAAGCATATGGAGAAATAATTTTCAGTGATTCTACTTGGAGAAAAGTGGCGGATAACTTTTCTATAAAAATAGGTCGCCAAGAACTTGTTTATGATGATGCTAGGTTATTAGGCAATTTAGATTGGTTACAACAAGGACGAAGACACGATGCTGCAGTTCTTAAATGGAGTAAAAAATTCTGGTTTGCAGATATTGGAGGAGCCTTTAATCAAAATAGAGAAGCCAAATCGGATGCATTTTACAATGGTACAAATGCAGTTGACAGTGTTACAAACGTGAGTGGTACAAAAGTCCCTTTATACTCTACAAATCCTAATTACAATGGTCCTGTGAATGGTACTAATGGTTTA
>JANOTP010000108.1:0-31696 GCA_031416415.1 Cytophagales bacterium
TTGAAACTTTAGTTGTACTATTAAACGAACTCAGGCTTCGTAGCTGGCAGATTGCTTCAGAATCCTGCGCTACGCTTGTATTCTTCGCAATGACGTCATGATCTCTTTATATAATTATAATAGTTAACTAAGTACATCTAACCCTGTTTACTGTTTTATAAATCCTTGTATTAGTTATGGACAGATACAAAAGAAAAAATTGACTCCCCAAGTAATATGGATTATACTGAAAAATTAAACTGTCTTCTCTCTTAATTAATTCTTGATGTTGCTGACACTATTGGCGCTTATATCATGTTTAAAATCCACCTCCCAAGAAATCCCCATTCACCTAGTGAGATTACACTATTTAAAAAGTATATTATTAAAGTTAATATAGAAGTATATGTTTTTTAACTAAACCAACTTAACTCAGTAAGAATAATTTAAAATTATTCAAAACATGGAGAGTTGTATCCTTCTAAATATATTATTCAAAGAATTTAACTTTCATATTAAACATAGAAAATAGATTTAAAAAAGTGGGTGTAAGATTATATACACTTACATATAAATTAAATCATTATCCTTTTTCAGTTTTATAATATGCAAAGCATTTAGCATTAAAATAATCGGATATGCAGGATCAAACTCATGCCATTTAACTCCAAAATTCGCACGTCCTCCAAATTTATGATGGTTGTTGTGATAGCCTTCTCCAAACATAAAAACATCTACAGGCATAAGGTTTTTAGCAGTGTCGTTTACCTTAAAATTCACATAGCCATATTTGTGTGCAAACCAATTAATAATTGCTCCATGTACCGGACCCATTAAATAATGAATTGGCAATAAGAGAAATTCCCACCAGTGTGTAGCAAATTCAATATAAAAAATGGTGTATGCGGTACCCCATACTACTCGACCTATCCAGTTGTCCCCTATTTTTTCAATAAACCCCCAGTAGGGAACTCCTTTTTTGAATTTCGGATCTATTGTCGCACGATCGTGTAAGATATCGTTGTATATTTTTTTAGTACTCCACATCATACTAAATAAATTTTCAGAATATTTAGGAGAATGAGGATCATTTTCTGTATCTGCAAAGGCATGGTGCATACGATGCATAACCCCATAAGCAAAAGGACTCAAAAAAGAAGAACCTTGACAAAGCCAAGTGAAGGTATAGAATACTTTTTCCCAAAATTTATTCATAGTAAACATCTGATGCGCAGCATAACGATGTAAGAAGAATGTTTGTGTAAATAAAGATAAATACCAGTGACAAACGAAGAAAATTAGAATAGCCATTTTATTAAATATGTTTCCCCAAAGGTAAGTCCGCATGATTTTAAAAAAGATGACAACTATCATTTTTAAAGTTGCCAGTACTCATAAAAATTAAAAAAACTTTAGGATTAATTTGTAATAAATAAAAAACAAATGAGTGTTATCTATATTTTAATAACCATCAGTATGTTAGTAGCAGGAAGTTTTCTTGCAGCATTCTTTTGGGCTGTCAAATCAGGGCAATACGATGATGATCAAACACCAGCAATAAGAATTTTATTTGAAGACAAAGTAAAAAATGAAAATGAGTAGTACCATGAATGATCATCTTGAACGATTTTCCTACGACAATATCATTGTAAGAAATTTTATTGCAGCCACCGTTATATTTGGGGTTATAGGAATGTTAGTAGGGCTTACGATTGCGTTGCAATTAGTTTTTCCGATTTTAAATTTTGCTGATTTTGCCACATTTGGCCGTCTCAGACCTTTACATACCAATGCTGTTATTTTTGCTTTTGCAGGAAATGGAATTTTTGCGGGAATGTACTACTCCTTTCAGCGATTATGTAAAACTCGAATGTACAGTGACACATTAAGTAAAATCAATTTCTGGGGTTGGCAATTAATTATATTATCAGCTGTAGCAACACTTCCATTAGGTATTACTACAAGTAAAGAGTATGCAGAATTAGAATGGCCTATTGATATCGCTATTACCTTAATATGGGTGGTGTTTGGGTGGAACATGTTTGGTACTATTCTTAAAAGAAGAGAAAAACATTTATATGTAGCGATCTGGTTTTATATAGCAACGTTTGTTACGGTGGCAGTATTGCACATCGTAAACTCTTTTGAAATTCCAGTCTCACTGTTTAAAAGTTATTCATGGTATGCAGGGGTACAAGATGCATTGGTGCAATGGTGGTATGGTCATAATGCAGTAGCATTTTTCTTAACCACTCCCTTCTTAGGACTAATGTATTATTTTGTTCCTAAGGCTGCTAATAGGCCTGTATATTCTTACAAGCTTTCTATCATACATTTTTGGGCATTGATCTTTATATATATATGGGCAGGACCGCATCACTTGTTATACACATCGCTTCCTGACTGGGCGCAATCTTTAGGAGTAGTATTTTCTATAATGGTACTTGCACCATCATGGGGTGGTATGTTAAACGGATTACTTACGCTACGAGGAGCCTGGGATAAAGTAAGAGAAGATCCTGTTCTTAAATTTATGGTGGTAGCAATCACCGCTTATGGAATGGTGACTTTTGAAGGTCCTATGTTATCACTTAAAAATGTAAATGCTATTGCACACTTTACGGATTGGGTAGTAGCACACGTACACATGGGTGGATTAGGTTGGAATGGTTTTCTGCTGTTTGGAATTTTTTATTATTTAATTCCAAAAATGTACGATACAAAACTCTATTCTCTAAAGCTTGCCAATTTTCATTTTTGGATTGGTTCTATGGGCATATTATTTTATGCTTTACCAATGTACTGGGCAGGCTTTGTTCAAAGCGCTATGTGGAAAGAATTTACGATAGATGGAGTTTTAGCATATCCGAATTTTCTTGAAACGGTTACCCAGTTAAAGTACATGTATTTCCTAAGAGCCGTTGGTGGATTGTTGTATATAATTGGTACAATAGTGATGGCATACAATTTAATTAAAACTGCTCTTGCAGGTAAATTTATAGCGAACGAAGCCGCCGAAGCTCATGCCCTTACGCAAGAAAATAGTGTTCATAGTGGAGAACATTGGCATAGATGGATTGAAAGAAGACCTATTCAAATGTTAGTGTTCAGTCTTATTGTAATATTGATAGGAGGCTTGGTAGAAATGATTCCAACCTTTCTAGTGAAATCAAATATTCCAACTATATCAAGCGTAAAACCTTACACACCTCTTGAGTTAGAAGGAAGAGATTTATATATCCGTGAAGGATGCAATAATTGTCATTCACAAATGGTAAGACCTTTTCGTTCTGAAAAGGTGCGTTATGGAGAATATTCTAAAGCGGGTGAATTTGTTTATGATCACCCTTTCCTATGGGGCTCTAAGCGAACAGGGCCAGACTTACATCGAATTGGAGGAAAATACCCTGACTCTTGGCACTATAATCATATGTTAGACCCTGAGTTAACCTCTGCAAATTCTATCATGCCGGCGTATGCTTTTTTATTGGAAAATAAATTAGACATTTCTAAAACGGTCAATAAAATTTCCGCTATGAGAACAATTGGAGTGCCTTATCCAGAAGGATACGAAGCCATGGCAACGAATGATTTGAAAAAACAAGCAGATGCAATTGCCGCAAATATGTTGAAAGATAATATCCATGTAACAAGCGATAAAGAAATCATTGCGCTTATTGCCTACCTGCAACGCCTTGGTACGGATATTAAAGCTAAACCCGATACATTAATTCAAAAAGAACAATAATATGTTGAAGTACATAAAACAACACTTGACCAGTATTTCAGGAATTGAAATATATCCGCTTATCTCTTTTATAATTTTCTTTTTGTTTTTTGTAATAGCCGCTTGGCTGGTTCTAAAAGCAGATAAAGAACATATTAGAAAAATGTCTAATCTGCCTTTAGACAACGAGGGAATAATTGAGTAATGTTTAAGAGTATAAAAATGAAAAATAAAAAAAATATTATAATAGCTATCCTTCTAAATTTACTATCCTTTCAAGGTTACGCCCAGGGATCCACTACAACGTTAATTGAAGAACAGTCTGACATTTCTCAAGTTGTATTGATAGTTGTATTAGGTATATCCATTATCGTTTTATTTGTAATGATTTATATTATATATGCGTTAACTATTTTTATTGATTCAGCAAAAAAGGTAGGGTATATTAAAGAAACGCCTTCTTTACTTCGTCTTACGGATGCAGTTCCAATAGAGCGTGAAAACGAAATTATGTTAGATCATAATTATGATGGTATTCGGGAGTTAGACAATAAATTACCACCATGGTGGGTGTATATGTTTTACGGTACTATTGTTTTCAGTGTGTTTTATATGTGGTATTATCATATATATGGAAATGGTAATATTCAAGAAAATGAATATAAAATTGAAATGGCAGAGGCGGAAATTAACATGAAATTATTTGCAAGTAAGATTGATGAAAATTCTGTTACGTTACTTACCGACATTTCAAAATTAAAAAGTGGAGAAGTTATATTTCAATCCAATTGCACTCCATGCCATGGTAAACTAGGTGAAGGAACCGTTGGCCCTAATCTTACAGATGCCTATTGGCTCAATGGTGGTGGAATAAAGAACGTATTTAAAACAATAAAATATGGAGTACCAGCTAAAGGGATGATCCCATGGCAAGCACAATTAAGTCCTGTACAAATTCAAGAAGTAGCCAGTTATATTATCAAACTGAAAGGAACTAATCCTCCACATCCTAAAGTAATACAGGGCGATTTGTTCAAAGAGTAAATTCATTTTAAGTGCAAACTGTAAAAATGAATAAGATATAAATGTATAGACGAATAGAAACAGTGGAGAAAGAAGATAATGATTCATTTAGAGACAAGATCGCTACTGTAGATAAGGAGGGTAATAGAGTATGGATATATCCAAAAAAGCCAAAAGGAAAATTAACGAACTACAGAAATTATGTAAGCTATTTACTTTTAGTACTTTTTTTTGCAGCTCCATTTATCAAGATTAAAGGAGAACCACTCATTCTGATAAATGTATTAGAGAGGCATTTTGTTTTTTTTGGAGTTGTTTTCTGGCCACAAGATTTTCATATTTTTTTAATTGGGATGATCACTTTCGTGATTTTTGTAGTATTATTTAGCGTAATATATGGTCGAATATTTTGCGGCTGGGCTTGTCCTCAAACTATTTTTATGGAAATGGTATTCCGTAAAATAGAATATTGGATTGAAGGAGACTGGCATGCACAGCAAACCTTAGATAAATCTACGTTAACGTTTAATAAATTTTTTAAAAAATTTATTAAACATAGTATTTTCTTACTTATATCGTTTATTATTTCCAATCTGTTTCTGACCTATATTATAGGTACAACACAATGGTGGCATATTGTAACAGACGCACCTATGAATCACTTGGGAGGCTTAAGTTCTATATTAATTTTCACATTAATATTTTATGCTGTATATGCACGTTTTCGCGAACAGATTTGCACAACTATTTGTCCTTATGGAAGATTACAAGGTGTGTTTTTGGATAAAAATTCAATTGTAGTAGCCTATGACTATATACGTGGAGAAAATAGAGGTAAGATAAGAAAAGGTGAAGATCGAACTGTTGAAAAAAAAGGCGATTGCATAGATTGCCATCGTTGTGTTCAGGTCTGTCCAACTGGTATAGACATCCGAAATGGAGTTCAACTCGAATGCATCAATTGCACGGCTTGTATAGATGAGTGCGATGATGTAATGGCCAAAATAGGTTTTCCTAAAGGACTTATACGATATGCTTCGGAAGAAAATATAGTTCAAAAAAAACCCTTCAAATGGACTAAAAAAATAATTGGATATTCAATAGTGTTAGTTTTATTAATTTTATCGCTCGGTACACTATTGGTAACAAGATCAGATGTAGAAACTAGTATACTACGAACTCCAGGAATGCTCTATCAAGATCAAGGAAATAATAATTATAGTAATCTTTATAATTTAAAAATTATAAATAAAACAAGTACTATTATTCCTATACAGATGAAGCTGGAAAATGTAAAAGGAGAAATCCGAATGGTTGGTAAAGAGCTTGCTGTAAAACCAAAATCAGTAGCAGAAGGAGCTTTCTTTATAATTTTAAATACTACTAAAATTATAAAGATAAAAACTAAAATTGAAATAGGTGTGTATGAAGGCGATCGATTGATCGAAAAAGTAAACACTACGTTTGTAGGACCTGTAAACTAAAGTTAGTATGAAATTTAATTGGGGAACTGGAATAGTAATCGCGTCATTACTTTTTATGTCTTTTATAGTTACGCTAGTGATAAAGACATACCAACACAAAGTTGATTTGGTTTCTGAAGATTACTATAACCAAGAATTAAATTTTCAGGAGAAGATTAATAAAATTAATAATATAAAATCACAAGCGGATAAAGTAACCTGGCAGATAGAAGAAAAAGAAATTGTACTTCAATTTCCAATAACCAAGGGTTTTATACCTAGTGGAGTTATAGAATTTTTCCGTCCCTCAGATTCAAGTAAAGACTTAAAAATTCCAATTTTTATTGACAAAGAAAATAAACAACATCTCCGTAAAGAATTACTCGTTCGAGGATTATATAGAATAAAAATAGAATGGAAGACTAATAATGTAGAATATTATATGGAGGAAGATTTATTTATACAATGATCTGGCCAGCCTTTGTAATTGGACTGTTAGGTAGCCTTCATTGTATTGGGATGTGCGGACCTATTGCATTGGCGCTTCCCGTTCCTAAAGAAAAAAATCGTTATGTTGCCATTACTTTATACAATTTAGGAAGAATAACCATGTATGGATTTTTCGGATTTTTGTTTGGAAGTTTTGGAAGTTTATTTTTAGTTGCAGGGCTTCAGCAACTCTTATCTATATTATCAGGCGTATCTCTTTTAACTATAATCGCACTTTCTTTAGTAGGCAAATCTAGTTTTATAAATACTCAATTTTTAAACAAAGCTACAAGTGCATTAAAATTTTTCTTGGGAAATTTACTTAGTAAATATTCGCTCTCTTCTTTTTTTACAATTGGGTTATTGAATGGTTTATTACCATGTGGTCTAGTTTATATGGCTATAATAGGGGCAATAGCTACTGGAAATGCATTCAGTGGAAGTTATTATATGATACTTTTCGGATTGGGAACTACTCCTGCAATGTTTATGATAAGTGCTTTTAAAAATAAGATTCCAACTATGTGGCGGTTAAAAGTAATAAAGATAATACCTGTTGCTATTTCTATCATCGGTGTAATGTTGATTCTCCGCGGTTTGAATTTAGGGATTCCTTATTTGAGTCCTAAGATTTATTCTGAAAATCCGGCTGCATCTAGTTGTTGTACAAAATCGAAATGATCGTAAAATGAATTCACAAGAATACTCCCACTCTGAACTTATAAAAAAGTATAATGTGCCTGGCCCCCGTTATACAAGTTATCCGACAGTTCCTTACTGGGAGTCTGAAAATTTTACTTCATCCGAATGGATAAAACAAATAAGTAAATCTTTTATGCATACAAATGCTCAAGAAGGAATAAGTTTGTATATACATTTACCTTATTGCGAAAGCTTATGTACCTATTGTGGATGTAATACTCGAATTACCGTAAATCATCTTGTTGAAACGCCTTATATAAATGCAGTATTACAAGAATGGACAATTTACAAACGTATTCTTGGTCGCAATCCAAAGATAAAGGAAATTCATGTGGGTGGAGGTACACCTACTTTTTTTAGTCCCGAAAATCTTTTTTTATTATTGGAAGGGATTCTGTGTAACTCAATAATAATGGATGATGCAGAATTTAGTTTTGAAGCACATCCCAATAATACTACTCTTGAACATTTGAAAATGTTATATGGCCTTGGCTTTAAAAGGCTAAGTTTAGGAATACAAGATTTTGACCCAAAAGTACAAGAGATTGTAAACAGAAAACAATCTTATGAACAAGTTAGAGTATTGACTCTTCTCGCAAGAGAGATTGGATATACCTCAATTAATTTTGATCTTATTTACGGATTACCTCTACAAACCCTATCCAGTATAGAGGATACAATAAAAAAAGTAAGCGTACTCAAACCTGATAGAATTTCCTTTTACAGCTACGCACATATACCTTGGATAAAACCAGGACAAAGAAAATTTACTGAATTGGACCTTCCGGCGGATGAGGTTAAAAGACAGTTGTATGAAACGGGTCGAAACATGCTAGAAGAAGCTGGATATACAGAAATTGGAATGGACCATTTTGCTTTACCGTCAGATTCACTTTATAAATCGTTAACGAACGGAACGCTTCACCGAAATTTTATGGGATATACTACTTGTCATACTTCTACCTTGATAGGATTAGGATGTTCCGCTATAAGTGATACCTGGACTGCTTTTGGTCAAAATTTAAAAACAGTAGAAGGGTATATCCGAGAAGTAAAAAATGGAAATTTGCCATTATTTAAGGGGCATTTACTAACAGAAGAAGATATAATTCTGAGAAAACATATTTTAAATATTATGTGTAGAATGAAAACTTCATGGGAAGATTCACCACGTTCTTCAATGGCTAGAATTATAAAAAGGTTAACAAGTATGCAAACAGATGGCTTACTGCATATCAGTCCTACTAGTATTGAAGTTACGGATGCTGGAAGACCTTTCATTAGAAATGTGTGTATGGCATTCGATGAAAGACTTTATAAAAAAAGTTTTAACGCTGAGATTTTTTCTAAAGTAATTTAACTATTTATAAAAAAAAGATTTTCAAGATTTGTTTTAGTATACTCACATTGTATAAGGAAACTAAATTTTGAATAGATTTCAGTTGCCTTATTTTACTTCCTCATTCATATAAAAATTTCATGAAATGTAGTATCTATAGGAAAAAAGTTCTAGAGCTACAATATTTTTACGTTCAAGTATTGAATGAATTAAACAACTAACACCACCTATAATTAAAGTAAAGAAAGCGTTAATTTATGCTTCATATCACTTTCCATATACTTGTATAAGTTTTCTTTTAAATTGTTTAGTGAAATAATTATTTTTGAATACGTATTGAGTAATTTTTCTTCATCAATTTCGTCTAGTGGCAATTGACCCTCTTCATTTTTACAAAGAAATAGAATTTTATTCTCTTCTATTTTTATTCCTCCTTCTAGCTCTTCTAGTTCTTGATAGTATTTTTCAAACGCTTTCCAGTAAGAGTCTAAAAGTTTTACAATTTTTTCATGGGCTATAGAAATAGAATATTCTTTAGTAAGAATTTTCAAAAGAAAATTAATCTCTTGTTTATAGAATTGAATATTAGATTCAAGCTCTACATGTTTTCTATGTAATACATTTACGTTTCCCATTTTTTTTACCAAATCTAGTAACTGCTATTCTTATAAAAGATGATCATTTCCCTTATGAAGTATGATTTACATCATTCTTTTCTATGAAGTATCTTTTCCTTTGTGAAATCTAATAATTATGATATTGATCAGTTTACTACGTAAGAAATATCACTATGAATACTGATCACTCTCATAGAAGTTCATTAATTGTTATTTTAGTTTTATAAAAATAAATAAATAGTTCTCTGATAAAAAATTATTTTGTTTTTGCTAGCGAAAAAAATAGATATGATTGTGAGAAATAATAACATTTGAATCACCCTTTACGAAAGAATCATTATAATACACTTACTCCAAAAAAAATCTTAATTAAATTTTTTAACTTATTTAAACTAACTTATTATGAAAGGAAAAGTAGTTATTATTACTGGTGCCGCTTCAGGGATTGGTAAAGCAACGGCCGAACTATACGGAAGAGAAGGGGCGTATGTGGTCTTATCAGATATTATAGACGCAGAACTTATTGCTAAAAATATACGTGCGACAGGGGGAAATGCATTGTTTATAAAAGCAGATGTCTCAGAACCAAAAGAGATGGAAAAGTTGGTAAATGCAACGGTGAAAAATTATGGAAAACTTGATATTGCAGTTAACAATGCAGGAATTTCAGGTGAACAAAATTCTTTAGCAGATATGAGCGTTGAAGGTTGGGAAAACATTATAAATGTTAATCTAAATAGTGTTTTCTATTGTATGAAATATCAGATTCCAGCCATGTTAAAAAATGGAGCGGGGAGTATTGTAAACGTTTCTTCTATTTTAGGATCGGTTGGTTTTGGAGGAGTTTCCGGCTACACCGCTGCTAAGCATGGCATGATTGGTCTTACTCAAGCTGCAGCGATTGAATATTCTGCTCAAAATCTAAGGATAAATGCTGTAGGGCCAGGATTTATTGATACTCCAATGTTAAAAGAGTTAAATGATGAAATTAAAAAATACATCGTTTCACTTCATCCAATTGGACGGTTAGGCAAAAGCGAAGAGGTAGCAGAATTAATTTTATGGTTAAGCAGCGATAAAGCTTCTTTTGTTACGGGAAGTTATTATCCAGTAGATGGGGGTTACTTAGCCAAGTAATTATTAGGTAAAAAAACACCTATAAGATTTAAAAGCCTTATAGGTGTATGTTCTAGTTTGCTAAAAACTAAAATTAAGCTTGTTTAACTAACTGTATATTGATACTTAGTTTGATGTCTTCTCCCACTACAATAGCTCCCGCTTCTGTAATGCCGCTCCATACTAGACCAAATTCTTTACGATTTACTTTTCCTGTTATTTCAAATCCTGCTTTGCTATTTCCATATGAATCAATTGCAGCGCCTCCATATTCTACATCAAGTTCTATGGGCTTAATACTATCTTTAATCGTTAGTACTCCAGTAAGTTTATATTGTTCGCCTTTTACCTTTGTAAAAGAAGTAGAACTGAATTTTATTTTAGGAAAATTTTCAGCATCAAAAAAATCAGCCGATTGAAGGTGGCCATCTCTTTGTGCTTGATTCGTATCGATACTGTTTGCATCAATTGAGAAATCAATTTTGGCATCAGAGAAATCTTCTCTTTCTGTTTCTGCCGTTCCTTCAAATGATTTAAAAGTTCCTGTGACAGTAGAAATTACTAGGTGCTTCACCTTAAACTGTACTTCAGAATGCGTTGGGTCTATTGCCCATTTTGTTAATGTTTGTGTTGCAGACATAATGGTATAAATTTTAAATGTTTTGGCTTTATTTTAATGACAATTCAAATATACGTAATTTAAATGTTTAAACATATATTGTTTAAACAAATATTTTATTATTATAATTAATATATTGTAATTCAGTAGTTTAATATATAAAAATACATAACTTACTTGTTTAACTTTTTAAAATCGTTTGTAGTAGGATGAGGTTAATAAGAAGGTTGCACTATAAAAAATTGATGGAAATAAGCGGTGATGTAATTATAGCGAATCAGCTATATTGATTACCTGCCTGAAAGAAATAACGTACTAAAAAAACTATTGTACATTTAAAAAATTAAATCAAGTCGATTATTTTTACTTTAAAAAAATTATTCAGGAAGTGTACCAGTTATTAAAACAGGAAGCCTATCGTTTGGAATTGCAGTTAATTCATAAGGGTTAACTTTAGTTTTGCAAGTACCATTTTTATAGGGTACTAAAATGATTTCGTAATAGTGCTTGTACTTTCTTAACTCCTGTACTACTTCTACTTGATCTTTACATCCTATTTGTTCTGCATATTGAATATGTACATATCTATTATTTTCAAAATCAAAATTACTCAAATCAGAAGTAGATAAGTCGGAAAAAGCAGATTTAAGTTGCTTGGGTTCTGTATACAAAAAAGTTCCTGTCTTCGTGGTGGAGGGATGAAACTTTTGTTCAATTGTGATTTTCCCCAACGGCACAAGTTGATAGTCAGATTCTTTATGTGTAAATCCAACGCAAATAAATAGTAACAGAAAGCCTGTGCTGAATATTATTTTCATAAAGGTGTTTTTACTAAAGTGAGGGTACTCGTATTGCTATCAATGTGAATTTCGGTATTAATACTGACACTTCCAAAACTTATTAACATCACAAGTCCTTATAGGCCAGTTTATTGAATAATTTGCCTATTTTTCTGCTAAAAATCCAGTTTAATGTTAGTATTTTTTAAATTTTAACTCTTTATAATTTTTTGTTTTATAGAATTTTAGACATTGATAAGGAGTAAGAGGAGAGTAACGTTTTAAAAAATGACGTATAAATACAGGTAAATTTAATTAGTATTAATACGTAATTTTCTACCTTTTTTTTAATCATGCTATTTTGATACTTATTATTTAGTTAAATTATAAGAGAAACTAATAATTTAAAACATGAATTTTTCTCTCTTAGGAGAAAAATATTCATTGTATTTGCGCTTGTTATTTTTGTATTAGCCATAGTTGGAACTTTTTCTTTCCGTAAATAATTATCGTTTTGCCGAAACAAGCAGAATGTTGGCTCATACAGAAGCGACTTTGTATATATTGAACAGTTGATATAGTAGAGTAAAGTAAAAAATAAACCTTGATCCAATACAGAAAAAAATTTAAAATCAGTCGAATAAATAAGTCAAAATAATTTTCGTTTAAGAGTTTACTATTCTAAAGGAAAAGAAGATATAATAAAATTATATAAGTATGGGATAAATGCATATTTAATAAAGCCAATTGAATTTGACAAGTTTATGAAAGCTTTCTCAACGTTGGGTATTTTCTGGTTGTTACTTATTCAACAACTAGGTGCTATTAATCCAAGATAAAAAAATAATTATGACAGACGAGTCCTTGAAAATATTACTATTAGAAGATTCTATTGAAGATGCAGGTTTGATAACTTGGGCAATTAAAAAATCGGGAATTAGATTTGATGTAGAAAGGGTTGATAATCGAGAAGATTATATTTCTAGAATTAGAAATTTTGATCCTGATATTATTTTATCGGATCATACATTGCCTCAATTTAACTCCATGGAAGCCTTGAAGATTTGCAAGAAAGAAGCTCCCATTACGCCGTTTATACTTGTTACAGGATCTGTCTCTGAAGAATTTGCGGTGGAGTCGCTTAACGAAGGTGCTGATGATTATTTGCTAAAGGGAAATCTCACAAGATTACCTTCCGCAATATTAGGTGCTATTAAAAGAAAACAAAGTGAATTAGAAAAAAATATTGCAGTTGAAATGTTAAGGGAAAGTGAGGAACATTTTCGAGGACTAATCGAAAACTCCACCGATATTTTTGCAATTATAGACTCGAAAAATAATATATTATATCTAAGCCCATCCGTTAAGAAAATATTGGGATATAAAGTTGAAGAACTTAAAAATAAAAATATAAAAGATTTTGTTCATCCTGAAGATCAAGTCTACGCTCATAAAATAGTAGAAAAATTTCATAAAAATACTGCTGAATTATCCTTCACTGAATTTAGGTTTATTCATAAAAATGATACCTGGAGGTATTTAGAATGTGTGAGCCAACCAGATAAAAGACAAGAATTTTTGATTGTTAATATTAGAGATATAACAGAAAGAAGGCTTGTTGAACAAGATTTAAAATCTAAAAATTTAGAACTTGAAAAGATAAATAAAGAATTAGATAGTTTTGTATACAGTGCATCACATGATTTGCGAGCTCCTTTGAAATCTGTACTAGGTCTTGTTAATTTATCTAAGATGGAATACGAAATGAATAATTTTAGTGGACTCCAAGAATATACTTCTCTCATAGAATCATGTATCTCCAAGTTGGATGATACGATTCAAAAGATTATAAATTATTCAGGAAATGCTCGGTCAGAAGTTGTGATGGAGGGAATTGACTTTAAGCAAATTATTGATGATATATTTGAAAAATTAAAATATATTCCTAGATGCACGAAAATAAAAAAGACTTTGCTGATAGATGATTCTGAAGTATTTTTTTCAGATAAAAACAGAATGGTGATTATATTTAATAATCTCATATCAAATGCTATCAAATACAGCAATTCATCTATTGATAATTCTTTTATAAATATTCATATCATCATAAATAAAGAAGAGGCAGTTATTAATTTTGAAGACAATGGGATTGGGATTAATGAAAATTACATTGATAAAATATTTAATATGTTTTATCGTGCAACCGAAAAAAGCGATGGTTCTGGATTAGGACTTTACATTGTGAAAGAGATAGTAGACAAACTTAATGGAAGCATTAAGGTTTCTTCTGTGTTAAATAAAGGTACACGATTCGTTATTAGACTACCTATTAATAAGTAAGGAATTCTATACCAAAAGTATGCGGAGGGTTAAAGGATCAACGGAATATCTGAAGGACTTCTCAGTACTCTTGCTACATCATCTTGGAAAGAAACCAAACAGGCTTTTAAAAGCTGCTATTGTTTATTACTCCGATAATCATTGAATATCTCCCTTAATAATTTTAATAAGGTATACTATAAAGTTCTATGCTATTTTTTGGATTAGCACTTTAGCGTTTAAAGAATGATTTGCCTATCTCAGGCTGATTATCTCCAATTACAAAACCAAAGGGCTCTAGGGGTGCTATTCTATCAAAGATAACTTTTACAATGGCAGTAAGTGGAATAGCTAAAAACATACCAACTACTCCCCACAATGCTCCGAAAATTAAAACTGCTAAAATTGATACCAGTGCATTTACTTGTACTTTACTAGCTACGATTTTAGGAACAATAAAATTATTATCGAATAGTTGTACTAACATATACAGAAGAAATACCCACACTGCGTCTATTGGGCTTTTGGTAGCTATCGCCATTAGCATAGGTATACTGATGGCGATTAAGCCACCTATATAAGGAATCATATTTAACAATGCACCAATTATACCTATCAGCAATGCGTATTTTATACCTAATATAAATAAACCTACGGAGTTTAAAGTTGCAACAATTGCAGCCTCAATTAATAAGCCCATTAGATAGTTTTGAACAAGTGATTTTGTTTCAGAAAGCACTTCTCCAACTACTGCATGTTTTTTAGTATTAAAGAGTTTTGAAATAAATTCTAATAATAAAGGCTTGTAGAATAGTATCATAAATATATAAACAGGTACTAACAGTGCAAGCACTAATGCCCCACCAATAGTTGATAATGCAGAGCCTAATACTGCTGTGCTATTCTGCATGCTTTCCATTTTGGTTTTAATTAACCAAGCATTAATATTTCGCTTACTAATATTTAAGTTATTAGAAGCCCAGGTCATGCCATCATTAATTATTAGATTGAATTTTTCTTTAAATTCAGGCAAAGTATCACTTAACATTGCGAGTTGTGAAATAATAAAATAAGCTAATGTAGCTATCAATATAAAAGCACCTAAAACCGCTATCATAATTGCTATCACTCTGTTGAATTTTTTTCTACATAAAAAATTCACAAATGGGTTTAATAGAATAGCTATAATGGTGGAAAATATAAAGGGTACAACTATTTGTTGGCCTACATATAAAATATAAAAAAAAGCTAGTATCCCAATTGTAATATTAGAAAGCATTGCATATACAGGCCATTTAATGGTTCTGCGTTCGTTGTTATCGCTATCTATTTCCAAAGTTTTATTTCTTTTTAAAGATCGTAACTCCAAATATAGCCGTTATAACTACAAGGACAATGAAAATGAAGAATATAGTTTTAGCAATAGAGGCGGCGCCAGAAGCTAACCCTGTAAAACCAAAAAGTGCTGCTATTAATGCAATCACTAAAAATATTGCTGTCCATTTTAACATATTGATAAGTTAAGTGTTGTGTAAGGAATTATTTTTTTATTAACTACAAAAGTATAAAACTGTAACAAGTATAGGTTACAGAATATAAATTTTAGGTTACATAATTCACACTTTTACCTCATTATTTTGTCTTTTTAATTGTCGAATATTTTTAAAAGACGAAGGGGTGAGTCCTGTATATTTTTTAAACTGATTTGATAAGTGACACACGCTGCTGTAATGTAGTTCATACGATATTTCTGAAAGAGAAAGCTCATCGTATAATAGTAGTTCTTTTACACGTTCAATTTTTACAGCAATAATATAATTTTCAATACTTATGGCAGTTATTTCAGAGAAAAGATTACTCATGTAGGTATAATCATAATTCAATTTTTCGCTAAGGTAAGTAGAAAAATTCATTTTTAATGGTTCATCACCATTATGTACAAAATCAATTATTATTTTTTTAATTTTTTCAATTAAAATAGATTTTTTATCGTCAACCAACTCAAGTCCACAATTTAACAAAGTAGTTCTAAGTTGTTCATGTTGCTCAGTAGTAAGACTGCCTTTTAATTCAACATATCCAATTTCTACAGTAGTGTAATTAATTCCTAGTTTTTCTAATTCCGCCTGCACTACCATTTTGCAGCGAATTGATAACATGTATTTTATATAAATTTTCATATGTCAATAGTTTTAATTATAAACAAAAATGAATAATATATAAAGAAGGTATCTTATACGATTTTACAAAAATGTTACATAATTAGACTATTTGTATAAAATGGAATTACTACTTTCATGTAAAATTTAAAGTTTAAATATAAAATTGGCAATATTAAATGGTGGCTCACGATATATGTATGCCGCTTTAACTACTTTGTCTAATACTTGTTTAAGTGTAGTGAAATCATTAGGTTTTTTTATATAAACATTTGCCCCGCTTATCAATGTTTCATCAATATCTTTTTCCGAAGAAGACGTAGAATAGATAGCAATAATTAGGTCTTTTAATTTTGCACTGTTTCTTATTTCCTTTAAACATTGAAGTCCATTTTTACGTGGCATATTTAAATCTAGAAAAAGTAATGAGGGTAATGGAGTATCTTCTCTTGTCAAATAGTCCATTAATTCAACCCCATCATTCACTGTATTGACAATAGATTTGATTTTAAGTTCTTCGAAAGCGTCTGTAAAGTTAAGGCGATCGCTTTCGTCATCGTCCGCAAGTAGTATTCTTATTGGTTCGTTATTCATATTGTTTTTAGTTTAGGTAGTAGGTATGTAAATTTCAAATATAGCTCCATTATTAAGTTCTCCTTTTGCGGTAATAATACCATTGTGATTTTCCAATATTTTTTTCACAATAGCAAGTCCTATACCTGTACCTTTATATTTTTCTTTACCGTGTAGACGTTGAAATACTTCAAATATCTTCTCATTATATTGAGGTTCAAACCCAATACCATTGTCAGAAATACTTATGTAACAATACTTTTCATCTGGCAATAGATTTATATTATTTAATTCACTGCCTTTAGCGGCTTTACCTTTTATTATAATGTGAGGGACGTTATCGGGTTTAGAAAATTTAAGTGCATTACCAATTAGGTTATGCATTAATTGTCGAAATTCAAATGGTATAATGTTCGCTTCACTAATAAGAAGAGATTTTTCTATAATAGCATTTTTTTCTTCAATGCGTTCTTTAAGTTCTTCAATAGTTTCTTCTAGGATTAAGTTGAGATCAGTAATTTCAAACTCCCCTTCTTTATTATTTGTTCTTGAATAGGTTTGTAAGTCTTCTATAAGTGTTTGCATCGTAATAGTAGCATTTAATACTCTTTTAAAATGCTCTTTACCCTTATCGGAGAGAGTATCGAAATCGTTTTCTTCTATTCTGGAAATAGACATCTGAACTTTACGAAGAGGCTCTTGTAAATCGTGACTTGAAATATGCGTAAACAATTCAAGTTCTTTATTCATTTTTTCAAGTTCTTTATTTTTGGTAGTCAACTCGATAGTTCTGTTTTTTACCAATATTTCTAACTCGTTTGTAAACATTTTTTGGCTTTGAATATCGGTACTAATTCCTACCCACATTTGTATCTCGCCCGAATCATTTTTTTGTGGGATAGCACGACTTAGCTGCCATCTATATTCACCATCGTATCTACGGAAACGATGTTCAAATAAAAAGTCATTGCCGGTAGTAATTGCTTCTGTCCATAACTTAATATTTTCTTCGCGCTCATCAGGGTGAACAATTTGAAGCCAACCGTCTTTATTTATTTGTTCACTTGTAAGACCGGAAAAACTAAAAACGGATTCATTAAAATAGTTTAAGTTGCCAGCAACGTCTGCGGTCCAGATGTGTTGTGGCATGGAATCAGCAAGTGTTCTGAATCTGGACTCACTTTGTTTAAGTGTTTGTTCCGCTAGTTTATGTGTGGTAACATCATGTATAACTCCTGTAAATCGAATAGATTTTTTTATAGTATCAAACGTAGATTTTCCTTTCAAGCGCAACCATTTTAACTTTCCGTCAGAAATACCTATTACTCGATATTCTATATCATACATTTCGTCACTTTGAGATTTAGTTAGGATATCAAAAAGAGTTTTAAAATTTTCCTTGTCAGCAGGATGTAAAGCTTTCAAATAAGTATCATAATTTACATTATCGTGAGTAGATAATCCAAATAATTCTTTGGTTTTATCCGACAGCATAAACTCTCCTGTTTGAGGATTAAAATCAAAAGTTCCCAGCTCGCCACCTTCAATAGCAATACGTAATTGTTCTTCGTTTTTTTCTATTTGATTTCTTGCATCAACTTGTTCTGTGATGTCCACGAGTGTATTGATAGCCCCAGAAATAGTCCCTTCACAATCGTAAATAGGTTGTGGATTAGGTATAATTGAACGTTTACTCCCGTCGGGTCGTTCAATTATAATTTCCATCTTTATAATTTCTCCTTTTTTTAATGCTATTGCCATAGGACAGTCTTCAAGTGGCAAATAGCTACCGTCAGTTTTATAAATCTTCCAAGAGCCACACCACATATCTTTTCCCAGATCGGGTGTTCGTCCCCATAGATTTACAGCGGCTTCATTAAATGATTCGATATAACCTTCAGCGTTACACGTGTATACTGCGACAGGTAATTTATTTATTAGTTCCTTATAACGTAGTTGGCTTTCTTCTATTTTTTTATGAGCTTTATTTTGTTCCGTGACATCAAGAGCATTTATAAAAATCCCATCTATTTTTTTCTCATCATCATGAGTGGCTTTATAGGAGAAGTTAAATAATCTATCTTCTTGTGTTCCATTTTTTTGGTTTAATTTTATTAGCACTTCATTTTTTTCAATTGTTTCTCCTGTTTTGTAAACTGTATCCAAAATTTCCAATACCCCTGACTCTTTCAATTCGGGCAATGCTTCTCGAAAGTATTTGTAGCAAATGTCTTTATTATTAGTAAGCGAAATATAATAGTTATTAGCCAATTCAATATAATGGTCAGGGCCTCTGAGCATGCATACACCAGCAGGAGCTTCCATAACAAGTTCCTTTAATGTTTTGTGTAATTTATTGGATTCATGCATTGCTTTATTTAATCTATAGTAAGAAACAAAAAGGATAAGCAAAGCACCTAGAAAAAGCACAACAATAAAAAGTGGTGTTAGGATAGAAATTTGTATGTATTTTTGTCTTTGTAATTGAAAAAGTTTTGTTTCAATAGTATTCATACTATTTATATGAGTACGTAAGCTGTCCATAATAGACTTCCCAACAAGCATTTCCTTAGCGGTAGGAGTAGTTTTCGTTTTGTCAATTTCTAGCATCTTATACATATACCGCTCACGGTTATTGCAAAGTCGTTTTAATTCAATAAGATTATTTTGTTGTATTTTATTGTCGAGTATGAGTTGTTTTAAATTTTCTACGTGTTCTGGATATTCTTTTAGACCTTTATAAAAAGGTTCAAGAAAAGCGGAGTCGTGTGTAAGTAAATAACCTCTATGACCTGTTTCCGAATCTTTTACACTGCCTATTAATTTTTCCAACTCTAGTGAAACGTGGGTAGTTCTATTTACTATTTCAGCAGAGTCGGATAAATTTTTTATTTGGTTATAAGTATAAATAGATAGCCCCACTAAAAAAATAGTAGTCATGATATAAATAATCCTGACTTGAGAAAGAGTGAGTACATTTTTTTTCATCCCGTTGTTGTTCTATAAGCAGTATTTTTGTTGCTGCAAGTTACCACTAAAATAATAATTGTTTATTTGTGGTTTTGGTATTAATTAAATAAAAATAATAAAAATAACCCTTCTTGAACAATTATTCTTTATTATTTCTTCCTAAATGTCAAGCAATAAGAGAAAAAATGATTGCTCTATGTTTTAATCATGTTTAGGCCTAAAGTTTATATGTTGGGACTTAATGCTCCCCGCTAGAAATTTAGGGAAATACATTTACCAAAAAATTTGTTTAATGGCAACTATTCTTTGGCGTTTTAGTCATCTCCTTTTTTTGAGAAAGACAGCTACTTTTAAAGCACGATATCTTTATTAAACGGTCAAAATGGGCTAACCCTAAAATATTTTTAGAATTTGTTTACCTAATCAAACTCCATTGTGTTAAACCATTAAAATATAACCTGTCTAATATATGATCAAAATAATCTTTTAATGTGAAGTTGCTATTATGTGCTGTTCGTATCTCAATAAAATACGAATGATAGGCAATAGCCAAAAAATAAAATTAATCAAATGAACAAATAATTAATTGAAAGACTAGTATGAAAAAATATTACTTATTTATCTTAATCCTTCTTTTCTCGCTTCCGATAGTTGGACAGGCACTAACAAAATATATTGTGGTAGACCAATTCGGTTATAGACCTGTAAGTTCAAAAGTAGCAGTCATAAGAGATCCTCAAGTAGGTTTTGATGCAGATGAATCATTTACTCCTGGTGCTATTTATCAAGTTATAAATGTAGCTTCTAATGTTTCTGTATTTCAAGGCAGTCCTATTATCTGGAATAGTGGTGCTACAAATATGCAATCGGGTGATAAATGTTGGTGGTTTGATTTTTCCTCTGTTACAACTTCAGGATCGTATTATATTCTTGATGTGGCCAAAAATGTAAAGTCATTTACGTTTGATATTAGAGATAATATTTATTTTGAATCAATGAGGCAGGCTGCACGAGCTTTGTATTATCAGCGCGCAGGGTTTGCTAAAGTAGCTCCATACGCTAGTGCAGGCTGGGTTGATGGAGCGAGTCACTTAGGACCTTTACAAGATAAAAACTGTCGATTATTTAGCGATAAAAATAATCCTGCCACCGAGCGTGATTTAAGTGGTGGTTGGTACGATGCAGGAGATTTAAATCAATATTCAGTAAACGCATCTGTTTATTGTATTCAACTTTCTTTAGCTTACAGAGAAAATCCAACAGTCTTCGGTGATAATTATAATATTCCAGAATCAGGCAATGGTATTCCTGATATTCTTGATGAAAATAAATGGGAATTAGATTGGTTAGTTCGTATGCAACAATCCAACGGATCAGTTTTATGTGTAAAAGGTGTACACAATATCAGTCCACCTTCATCGGCTACCCATCAAAGTTTATATGGTCCCGCTACTACCAACGCTACATTTGCAGGTGCAGCGGCCTATGCGATCTCTTCGATCACTTATGCTAAAATCCCATCACTGAAAACCTATGCTGACCAACTTAAAATAGCCGCTATCAAAGCTTGGGATTGGGGCGTTCTAAATCCTGATGTACAATTTCATAACAACTCAGCGGCAACTAATTCTATAGGCCTTGCTGCTGGTGACCAAGAGCAAGGGTACAATATTTTTCGTAAAATAGAAGCTGCCGGTTATCTTTATCAACTTACTGGTGATTTGAAATACAGAGATTTTGTAGAAGCTAATTGCAATAAATTACCTTTATGGATTTGGGGAAATTTTGTAGATCAATACCGAGCTACACAACAAGATTTCTTGATGGAGTTTAGCCAACTACCTGGCGTTACACCTGCTTTCGCTTCTGAGATAAGATCAAGATTACTAGCAGGATTTAACGGCCCAAATGATTATATAGGTGCTTTTAAATCAAAGACCGATCCATACCGCTCCTATATTAATTCCTATAATTGGGGTACTAGTTCTTACAAATTATTTTACGGAACTCAGTTTTACAGTATGGCTAAACTAAGTCTTGATGCTGCTAATAATGCAGCATTCATAACTAACGCAGAAGATTATATTCATTACATACACGGAGTAAATCCTTTGAATATTTTGTACATGACAAATATGGGGAGTTTTGGTGCAGAGAAAAGTGTTACACAGATATTTCATAGTTGGTTCAAAGGTGCTAAATGGGATCAAGTAGGAGTATCTACTTACGGCCCGCCCCCAGGATTTTTGCCTATGGGACCAAATCCGGGAGTGAAGATTGATCCTTGTTGTGCTAGTAATTGTTCAACTCAGCCTGGCTGCAATTCTTATGCACCTTGGAAGGGCTTGAAGCAACCCGATGCAAAAGCGTATTTAGATATGAACGACGATTGGCCCTCTTCTTCTTGGGAAATTTCAGAAGTAAGTATTGGGTCGCAAGTTGATTACATTCGACTGGTATCTAAATTCGTAAAAGCTCAACCAATAGAACCCAAAGGTCCCTACACCGGCACTGCTATCGCTATCCCAGGAACTATCGAAGGCGAGAATTATGATAAAGGTGGCCAAGGAGTAAGTTATAACGACACTGAAGCAGCCAATCTAGGCGGTGCTTACAGAACAGATGGCGTTGATATCGGTACAAGCGTTAACGCTCCTTATAACATAGGCTGGACAATGCCTGGCGAATGGTTGGAGTATTCTGTGAATGTAACAAGTGCTGGTTCATATGATTTTGAATTCTTTACTTCTTCATTTGTATCAGGAGGAACAATCAGTTTGAAACTAGACGGGAATGCATTGATCAGTAGCAAAGCGGTTCCCGTTACTAATAATTGGGATACTTATACTTCAAAAGTATGGTCGGCTAATTTGCCAGCAGGAAACCATTTGCTAAGAGTTAACATCGAGGCAGCGGGCTTTAACTTAGATAAGATTGTAGTACGTAAAACAGCAGAACCTAAAGGTCCCTTCACAGGAACTGCTATTGCTATCCCTGGTACAATCGAAGGCGAGAACTATGACAAGGGTGGCCAAGGAGTAAGTTATAACGATACGGAAGCAGCTAATCTAGGCGGTGCTTACAGAACTGATGGAGTTGATATTGGTACAAGTGTTAATGCTGCAAACAATGTAGGTTGGACAATGCAAGGAGAATGGTTAGAGTATTCGGTAAATGTAATAAGCGCAGGAAATTATGATTTTGAATATCGCACCTCTTCAGCGGTTGCAGGAGGAATGATGAGTTTGAATTTAGATGGTAATGTGTTGATAGGAAGTAAATCTGTTCCGTTAACAAATAATTGGGATACGTATACTTCTACTGTTTGGACAGCCAGTCTTCCCGCAGGAGCGCATGTACTAAGAGTTAAAATAGATGTTGCAGGATTTAATCTTGATAAAATTATCGTAAGATTAGTTGATCCATGTTTAGCGGTTTCAGTACCTACGATTAGTGCACCAAGAACAGTGTTCTGTCAAGGAGAGTCTGTGGTACTAACATCGAGCGCAGGAGCAAGCTACAAATGGTTCAATGGAGCAATAGTTTTATCATCAACAGCCTTGACACTTTCGGTTACTACATCAGGTTCTTATGCTGTAGAAGTAACGAGTTCAAATGGTTGTAAGAAAGCATCTTCTTCTACCTCGATAACGGTTACTCCAGCTACTACTTGGTATAGTGATGCAGACGGAGATGGAAGTGGTAATCCACTAGTGAGTGTACTTGCTTGCACAAAACCTGCTGGTTATGTATCGAGTAACAACGATTTATGTCCTTCGGATATAAACAAGGTTGCTCCGGGGTTATGTGGCTGTGGAATAGTAGAAGCCACTTGTGGTCCGATCATAAGTTTCAGTCAGCCTTTGAACGGTGCTTCGACAGGAAAGAATATCATTGTAATCGTGAATTCGACTTCTAATAATAGTACGATAAGTAATGTAAAATTATATTTAGATGGCAGCGCTACTCCTATTCGCCAAGAAGGTACGGCACCTTATATTTGGAATAGTACGAATGGAGGTTCATTGGATCCAGTATTAAGCAATCTGAGTTTAGGAGCACATACTTTAAGAGCAGTTTCGACAGACAATGCAGGAAAAGTTGTAGAGACGAGTATCTCTATTACGGTTACATCAACAGCTAGAGTTGGAGCAATAGAAGTAACAGGCCTTACAGAATTGGTAAGTTTTCCAAATCCATTCAAAGATAAATTGTCGGTAGAGGCGGGGAGTGAGAATGAGATTTATAGTGCGAGATTAACTAATATGGAAGGCATAGAGATTCAAGTCCCAGTTGTATTGAAAGGTTCTATGGCGGAGTTTTCTACAGAGAAGCTGAGTAGTGGAGTTTATGTTTTAGAATTGACAACCTATAACGGTAAGATTATTCAAAAGGTAATGAAGCAATAATTGTATACTCTTTTATACAATTGCTACAATTTGTAGTGAATGAAAAATTTATGAATTTGAATTGATTAACAATATTCTTAAAATAAAAAAATTTGGTATCCGTTTTTTAATTATGGATACCAAATTTTTAAATAGTTAAAACTTATTTTACAACAGCCACTTTTTCTATAATATTTTCTAAGAGCAATGTTGCTTTTTCAATACTATTTATATTATCTACAAAAAGGATTAATTTTTTAGACATTTCTTTTAACTTACAGTTTTTAGAATTTTGTTGAACATAAGAGAGGATAGTGCCAAAGACTTCGGATTTATAATAGGACTCATTTTCGCCTGGAACGAAATACCCCTTCATTACTCCGTTTTTTAAAACTAGTTTTTCAAAACCTAAACGTTCAGCTCTCCACCTCATTTGAACGGTGTTGAGAAGATCTTCTACTTGTTTTGGCAATGCACCGAATCGATCTATTAAAGAGATTTTAAACATTTCCAGTTCTGCTTCACTTTTTAGACTATCAATAGTTGAGTATAAACTTAGTCGTTCAGTAATATTTCCTACATAGGCATCTGGAATTATTATTGATAAATCTGTTTCAATAGTACAGTCTGGACTCAATGCTTTTAGCTCTCGTTGTTCAATTTCTTTCGCAAATAAATCTCGGAATTCAGTTTCTTTTAATTCTTGAATCGTTTCATCCAGAATTTTATGATACATTTCAAATCCGATGTCGCTGATAAAGCCACTTTGTTCGCCACCTAATAAATTGCCTGCTCCACGAATATCAAGATCCCGCATGGCCACCTTGAAGCCATCACCTAAATCAGAAAATTCTTCTAACGCATTTAATCTTTTACGTGAATCTGCAGGTAAATTGGCTATAGGAGGAGTCAGTAAATAACAAAATGCTTTTTTATTAGAACGTCCTACACGACCGCGCATTTGGTGCAAATCGGAAAGCCCAAACATGTGCGCTCTATTAATAATAATAGTATTTGCATTTGGGATGTCTAATCCAGATTCTATAATGTTGGTAGAAACTAGTACGTCACAATCGCCGTCGACAAAACTCATCATTATTTTTTCAAGTTTGTCACCTTCCATTTGTCCATGACCAATAGATACACGTGCATCGGGGACTAATCTTTTTACCATACCTGCAATATCTTCGATGTCAGAAATTCGATTGTGTACAAAGAAGACTTGTCCGCCTCTTTTCAATTCATAAGCCACTGTATCACGAATTAATATTTCGTCTAATACATGTATCTCAGTCGTTACAGGTTGTCGGTTTGGCGGAGGTGTTGCAATGATTGAGAGATCTCTGGCTCCCATCAGTGAGAAATGTAACGTTCGTGGTATAGGAGTGGCGGTGAGCGTCAGAGTGTCGACGTTTACTTTAAACTCACGTAGTTTTTCTTTGGTAGTTACACCGAACTTTTGTTCTTCGTCAATAATTAATAATCCAAGCTCTTTAAATTTTACTGCTTTACTTATTAATTTATGAGTGCCAATTAAAATATTTGTTTTTCCTTCTGCTACTCTTGCAAGTGTTTCTTTTACTTGTGCTGCTGTTTTAAAGCGATTTACATACTCTACTACACAAGGAAAATTTTTTAAACGGTCACGAAAAGTTTTGTAGTGTTGCATTGCTAGAACAGTTGTGGGTACTAGTATAGCAACTTGTTTGTTGTCACATACTGCCTTAAATGCGGCACGTATTGCTATTTCTGTTTTTCCAAAACCTACGTCACCACACACAAGCCTGTCCATAGGGTGTGCAGCCTCCATGTCTAATTTTACATCTGCAGTGGCTTTTGCTTGGTCTGGAGTATCTTCGTAAATAAAGGAAGATTCTAGTTCTACTTGTAAGAAAGAATCAGGACTATAGGCATAGCCAGGAGCGGCTTTTCGAAGGGCGTAAAGTTGTATTAACTCTTTTGCAATATCTTTTACTTGTTTTTTAACTTTGCTTTTCTTCGCCTCCCAATCGCCAGAGCCCATTTTACTGAGTTGTGGTAGTGTGCCATCTTTTCCACTGTAGCGAGAAATTTTATGGAGTTGGTGAATGCTTATATAAAGAAGATCGTTGTCTTTAAATATAAGTCGGATTGCTTCTTGCTGTTGACCATCGTTGTCAACTTTCTCTAAACCTACAAAACGTGCAATCCCATATTCTGAGTGCGCAACAAAATCTCCTGGCTGAAGCGAACGAAGCTCCTTGAGGGTAATGGCTTTTGAGCGGGAAAATTTTTCCCTTGCTTTATATCTATGAAAACGCTCGAATATTTGATGGTCGGTATAACAACATATTTTTAAATTTTCATCGACAAAACCTTCTCTTAGAGCCACGTTCATTGGCCTAAACGAAAGTTTAGCGTCAATTTCATCGAAAATAGTTGTGAGTCTGTCTGTCTGTTTGTAAGACTCTGCAGAGATTATATTTATATAGCCAGAAGATTGTTTTTCGTGAAGGTCTTCGGATAGTAATTTGAATTCTTTGTTAAAAGAGGGCTGGGGTTTAATTCTAAAAGTATAATTGTTTTCAGTAGAATAATAAAATTGTTTTCCGAATTCAATTATATGAAATTTTTGAAATTGTTTTTTAAGTGCTTCGGCGTTTTCAAATAAACTTTCAGGAGAGGTTATTAAATTATTTCCACCAGATAGTGTTTGAAGTTTTTCATATTCAGTTATAGCCTTTGTGTAGGAGCGTTCTACTACATCAATAGTTTGCTGAATATCTTTTATCCATAATGAATAGCTTGTTGTTATAAAATCAAAAAATGATTCTCTATTTTCTTGAAGAAGTTTAGTTTGTACGTTTGGTACAATTGAGATGAGTTCTTTTTTCTCTACCGATAGTTGTGTGTCGGGATTAAAGGTTCGGATACTTTCTATTTCATTACCGAATAATTCGATGCGATAAGGGAATTCGTTTGAAAAAGAAAAGATATCTATAATGCCACCCCGAATTGCGAACTGTCCTGCTTCAAACACAAAATCATTTTTTTCAAAATCATAAGAAGTTAGCCATTCAGCAAGGAATGTAGTATCTATTTTATCTCCAACTTTGATACGAAATGTATTTGAGGTCAGTGATTTTTTGGTGATAACGGTTTCCGTCAACGCCTCTGGATAGGTAACAATAAGTTCCGCTTCTGTTTTTGTGTTGAGTGTATTGAGTACTTCGGCGCGTTGTAAAATATTTGCGTTATCCGTTTCTTCGAATTGATAAGGTTTTTTATAGGAAGTCGGGAAGAAAAGGATTTCTTTTTCAGGTAGAAGATTCTGAAGGTCATTTAAAAAATAGAATGCCTCTTCTTTATCGTGGAGGATAAACAGTTGTCCTTCATTATTTAGTTTGAATACTGCTGCTGCGATCACTGCATCTGAGCTGCCTATGAGTCCTTTAAGCTGTGTGTGTTTTGGGTTAGGCGTAGTTAACCTATCAGAAATGGTTTTTAGGAGACCTTCTGCGGTATAGAGGGTAATTAATTCTTCGGCTTTCATTTGCCTTATTTAACAATTGAATGCAAAAATAAGGAAAAGATAGTTAAGAGCATTTTTTTTAACTGAATTCCATAAAATTAGTTGATAGCATCCTTAATTTGCCTATTAAGTAGCTTAAATAATCCAATTGATTCTTGTAAATTCATTATTTTTATTTATTTTTACATTAGAATGTTGCATTTAGTGTTCGTATAATTCTTATTACTTTATTTAAGATCAACCATTCGTATACACTTTTTAAATGTTAGTATCAGCTATTTTCAAATTATTAAATACAATGAAAGGAATTACTAAATCAATAGTAAGCAAGGCATTAATAATCTTTTCTATTACCGTTGTTAGCTTATACAGTACTTGCAGTGCTGCTATCTTTACAGTCACCACTACAAGCGATGCAGGAGTAGGCTCTTTGAGAGATCAATTGACTGCTGCTTCTATGTTTTCAGGGAAAGATACTATTCGTTTTGCTATTCCAGGGTTGGGCAAACAATTTATTGTTCCTGCAACTTCATTTCCTACAATTTCGGATACGCTTTTTATTGATGGATATAGTCAATCTGGAATTGGGAATTTTGCCATTGTACTCGATGGAACAGTTTCTTCTGGTGTTGGGCTTTCACTTCAGAATACTGCTTTGTGTAAGATTGAGGGGATAGAGTTTAGAAATTTTTCCACTGGCTTATCTGTGCAAAGCACAAAGAAATCAGAATTTAAAAATCTTTTCTTTTATAAAAATGGATTGGGAATACAATTGATCACTTCCGATTCGAATCAGATTACAAACAACAATTTACTAAGACAAAGTAGCCCTTCGTTAATGTTGATTACTGGAAAGGGCAATGGTATCAATAATAATATAATTGATAGTTCTTCCTCTACTTCATTATATATAGTAGGGGGAAGTAATTATAATACTATTACGAATAATAGTATCAGCAACGGAAATACTGAAGGAATATATGTAAGTGGTGGTTGCGGTTTTAATAGCATTTTAACTAACCAGATTACTAAATGTTTGGGAGGAGGGATTTATTTGTCTGGTGGAGTTAGCTCAAATAATGTTAGTAGCAATATTGTTTTGAGCAATGGAAATTATGGCGTATTTATAGAAGGAGGATCTTATTATAATTTGATACGCTATAATACAATTGGATTAAGTACAGGTCCTGGGATTAAAATTAGTAGCAGTGCTCTTTATAATACAATACAAGCAAATTATATTGGCACCAATAAACTATCAGCCAACATAGGGAACACTTCGAATGGAATTTCAATTGTTTTTTCAAGTTATAAAAATACCTTATTTGGAAACGTAATTGGCTTTAATCAAGGGGAAGGAATCTATAATCAATCAGACTCTACTATTATTGATCAGAATAGGATTGGAATTGATTCTCTTGGAGTTGCCATGGGAAATACTCTTAACGGTGTCTTAATTTTCTTTGGCAGTTTAAATCTTAAAGTAAAGGATAATTTTAGTTGTAACAACTTATTAAATGGCATTGAGATTAAAAATGGTGGTACGGACAGAAATGAATTGAATAGAAATATTATTTTTGGGAATGGAATCAAGGCCATTAATCTTAATTTCAGTTCTATTTATGCCAATGGAAATAAACAAAAGCCCTACATAACTAAGGTTACCTCTGCAGGAAATATTTATACGTTGAAAGTGTATTCAGAACTTAACGATCAATTGTTCGAAGTATTTCTTGGTGATATTACAAATGAAAATGCCTCACAATTTCTTTCAAGTACAACTTCAAGTATTGGAGCCAACTTTTGGCAATTAACAGTAACGACTGCTGTTGTAAACCCTGCTTTTGTAATCACAGCTCGAAATGCTAATTTTAGTACGTCTGAGTTGGGAATCGATTTAAGTAAACAACTTATAGTTGTCAATACAAATGATGCTGGCGCTGGCTCACTTAGAAATGCAATTGATTTTGCCAATGCAGCTTCTGATACAAGTACAATTACGTTTAATATTCCTGGGGTCGGGCCATACAGTATTGAACCTCTTACACAATTGCCTAATATTCTCTTTTGTACAGTCATTGATGCTAGTAATCAAAAAGGAATAGAATTAAAAGGCAGCCCATCAGTATCTACTGGATTAACGCTTTATACGGCAGCAACATCTGGGTCAGTTATTAAATCATTTCATATTCGTAATTTTTCGAATGGAATAGAACTTAGAAACAATAATAATGTTTCTATTGATAGAATGAAATTTTCTAACAATACTGATCCTGTGTATATGAATAGTAATTTTTCAGTAAAAATTACAAATTGCCTTATTTTCAATAATGCACATGGAATAAGGTTCCCATTCTATGGGCAAGGTTCACTAATAGATAGTTGTACGATTATTAATAACTTGAATGATGGAATTTGGATAAGTTTTAGTTTTGATTTTATTATTAAAAATAATATTATCTATGGGAATGGTAATAGAGGGATTAGTGCTTTTAGAACAAATAATGTTGTGATTGAGAATAATATTATAGGACTTGATTCTACTAAAACAACTAAAAGACCAAATGGCGGTTTTGGTATTGAACTGAATTTTGCAGGATCGAATATTTGGGTTAAGAAGAATTATATTGGTGGTAATAATAATTCGGGAATATATTTAGAAAGAGTTAGTCCAAAGATTACTGGTAATTTTATAGGAACAAACGATAATGGAATTGATTTGGGTAATAATAATGATGGAATAGGAATTGGTAATAATGTAATGACAAAGATTGGAGACATTTATTCGGATTCAGCCAATGTGATAGGATTTAATAGTAGGGATGGGATCAATAGCAACGGCGCAGGTAATTCAATTTTCTTTGGAAATTATATTGGTGTAGATAAAATGGGCAGAGATATTCATAATTTCAGAAATGGGATATCTGTATTTATTGGAGAGTCTATTGGCTCTGATTCAAACAGTAGTTCGGGAAATTTTATTGGGTATAATCTTAATCATGGAATAAATGTGGGTGGCACTGGGAATTCAATTTTGAATAATTTTATAGGGGTAGCTGCTTCCTCTGGTATTGCTGGCAATAAGGGTTATGGAATAGTTATAGCTAGTGTAAATAATATCGTAACCTACAACCAAATTGCCCACAACGATTCTGGTGGAGTATATGTGGCCTCTGTTCAGAATAAAATTTCTCAAAATACATTTGTAGGAAATTCTTTTAAAGCGATCAAATTAAATTTTCTAAAAGATACCGCAGCCATAATTTCTCAAACAATTCTTCTAGACACCCTTACATTAAGTGGGACTGGCATCACGGATGATTCCGTTGAAGTATTTGCGAATACTACGAATGCAATAGAAGACGCTCAAGCATATGTTGGCATCGCTAAAGTTGTAGCTGGGGTTTGGTCGTTAAAGATTCCTATAGGGCCTAATTTTATACCTTTGCAAGAAAATTACTATACTACTACCTCTAGAAATCCTGTGAATACAACCTCCGAGCTTTCTTCTCCATATAAGGTAGATGTATATTTATGCAGCAGTGCCAATTATAGTGTGTTGCCTAACAAAAGAGGGATATGTGCCGGGGATAGTATTTTACTCTCCGCAGGTATAAGTAATATAAGCTATCAATGGTATTTCAATACTACTACTAAGAGTACAAATAAAAATATCTATGCAAAAGAAACAGGGAGGTACACCGTTGTGATGCAAGATTCTTATGGCTGTATCATTAGGGACTCTGTCGAAGCTACTGTTCAGAGCTCTACATTGAATGCCAATTTTTTAATGTCTTCTGTTGCTTCTATTGGAGAAGAAGTAGTAGTGATTGATGTCACCCAAGATATTCCAGAGTTAGCTACTTGGGATTTTGGGCCAGCACAGTTTCGTAAAGTTGGCTATTATTATTTACTTACCTATC
>JANOTP010000109.1:0-6744 GCA_031416415.1 Cytophagales bacterium
TAAAAAAAATGTATCCTGAATTTATGGCTACCTACCCAGAATATTCAAAAGTAGTTGATAAATCTTTCCTTCAATCTGTGGTCGCAAATCACCCAGAGTTAATGGCAGGAGAATCAATCAAGATTACGTACAATGAAAAAATTACGAGCAATGTTTCTTCGAAATCGTATCATATACAATTTGAAACAGGCAGTTCTGTGATAAAATCTTCTTCTTACAGCGTATTAGATGAAATTTTAAAAAGTGCAATTGTTGCAGAAGGTTTAAAAGTTGGCGTTAACGGTCATACCGATAATGTTGGAAATGCAGAAAGTAACCAAGCACTTTCAGAACAAAGAGCACTCTCTGTGAAAAATTATTTAATAGGAAAAGGACTAACTGAAAACCGTATTGAATCAAAAGGTTTCGGTGCATCCCAGCCTATGGCTGATAATTCTACTACTTCTGGAAAAGCACAAAACAGAAGAGTACAAATTGTCTTAGGCGAATAAAAAATTAAAAAAATAACAACTTTAACGACAGCTGTTATTTTGAAAATCTCCAAGACTTACAAAAAATCTTGGAGATTTTTTTATAAATTGTTTATTATAACAACGAGCAATTTTAAAAGTAAGATTATAGTATCAATTGACTGAACAAAAAGAAAAATGAAAACTATCAAAAACTCTATTGAACCGTTAAGTGTACTAAGTAAACAAGCATTAATTGTTCTAATAGTTGGGCAATCGATCATTGCTTTACTTATTTGGCACATGACAGGAGGGGGGCTAATTCCTTCGCCCCTTAAGGTACTAGAAGCAATCTTCCATCTTCTTGGGTCCGAAGTTTTTTATGTAGAATTCTTTAAAAGTATTTTCTTGTCTTTCAAAGGGATGGGCATTTCACTTGTGGTAGCAATACTAATATCTTATTTATCCTTGGTCCCTCTTTTCAATCCTATTGCTAAGTTCGTTATCAAATGCAGGTACCTAACACTTACAGGTCTTATCTTCTTATTCATGCTACTTACTAGCGATGGAGGACAACTTAAATTAAGTTTATTGTTATTTGGAATCGTACCTTTTTTCGTTACTTCTCTTATGTCAATTATTGACGGTATAAACGTTCAAGAATACGAGCTTTGCAAAACACTTCGCATGAACAACTGGCAAACGCTCTGGGAAGTAGTAATTGTAGGTCGCTTAGATCAAGTAATTGAAGTAATGCGTCAAAATTTTGCCATTTCATGGATGATGATTACCATGGTTGAAGGCTACAGTATGTCGGAAGGTGGGTTAGGAACAATGCTCATCAAATCCAATAAAATTTTAGATCTTGTAACCGTTTTTGCAATTCTTGTCATCATATTCCTTACAGGTATTTTCTTCGATTTTATTCTTGGTCAGATTCGCTATTGGCTTTTCCCTTATACAAAACTTCAGATTCGTAAATAATTATGTCATTAGAATATAAAAGAAATGAACTCCTTCTTAAGGCTGATAATATTAGTCTTCGTTATGGAGAGAAACAAATTTTAAGAGATGTCAATTTTGAAATTCACAATATTATTCGTCCTAATTTGTCTCAGGGGCAAGTGGTATCGCTTATAGGACGAAGTGGAATTGGTAAAACACAATTATTTAAAATGTTAGCAGGGCTTATTCCCCCTACAAGTGGTAAGGTTACCATTGATATTGACCAACATAGTGTTAAACCAGGAGAAGTAGGAATTATTCCTCAAAATTATATTCTTTTTAATCACCGTACCATTTATGAAAATCTAAAAATTGGATTAGATTTTTCTGGACAGAAAGTAACTGACAAACAAGAATCGGATATTATTAACGACTACGCTGATAAATTTGACCTTAGAGAGCATTTGAAAAAATATCCTATGCAACTCTCTGGTGGGCAAAAACAACGAGTTAGTATTATACAACAAGTTTTAACAGGTAATAAATTTATACTACTTGATGAACCGTTCTCCGGCTTAGACATTTTGATGGTTGACAAAGTGATCGATTTATTAATCAAGGTTTCTACCATTAATGAATTCAACACGTTGATAATCGTCAGCCATGATATTGAAAACGCCTTAGCTATTTCAGATACTGCTTATATCTTGGCAAATGAAGTAGGTAAAAATGGAGCAACGGTAACTGAGACAATTGATTTAATTTCACTTGGTTTTGCTTGGAACAAAGAGATCAGACAAAATGCCCAATTTCAAGATTTAGTAGCGCAGATTAAGTTTAAGATATAGTACTATCCGCTGTAACTTAGCAGATGCTTACTCAACTTAATTTCTAATTAAACCACCACTAGCTGGTTTCTTTTGTGTGCGTTCTACAGGTTCTTTCTTTTCAATAACCATATTTTCTCTTTGGTATTTTTTAAAGTAATCATCTACATATTTTTTAGTACTTTCTACAAGTCCATTTAGCCAACGGGCAGTCATGGTAGATGGAGGAGATTTCACTGATATCTCTTGTAAATGAACAATTGTTCTTGTGTCTAAATCAAACCAAACAACATATAAAGAAACCCTTGCTGTAATTTCATCAAATAAACCTGGAAGTAATACTAATCCTAAGCCATGGTTATTCGATTTATATGTTTGAAGATGTGCTTGTATCTGGTCATTCGTTAAGCTATTTCCATTTGAAAGAATCCACTTTCTATTAAGTGTTTGAGTATATAAATTTTCTGAATAATTACAATCTGAAACGAAATTAGTTTTACTTAACCATTTTCCTAATTTTTCATCAGGGATTTCTTTGCTAAACAATTTCTGCCAGATTGGAATATATTTTATATGCAATTCTTCTTCACCACTTTTTTTTATAGACAAGAAATTAAATAAACTAAAATCAATGCCCATCCAAGTTGCACTCGTTCCATATATATCTTTTTGAGTGAGTACTGATACTAATTTATCATTTTGTGAAGTAGTATTTTCTGGTACTTGAGTTGTGATAGTACCTTTCGAAGTAGCACTATTTGTGCCAGTAGTAGTAGTTGATACTTTAGATACTGGAGTTTTGCTTGTTCCATTTTTTAAAGCTTCTAGTTCTTTTTTTAATGCTGCAGCTTTCTCAAAATCTTCGTTGGCAACTGCTTTAGCGATGGCATCTTGTAATTCTTTTGATTTAGAAGATGAGGGAGCGTCAGTAATCTTTAGATTCTTTAACTTTTCTTTGAGCACTTCAGCCTTTTCATAATCTTCAACTTTTAAGGCTGCATTTAATTCTTTTTTTAGTTTTATTGCTTCATCATAAACGGCTACTTTCGAAGTAGATTTTGATGCCTCGGCCTCTGCTCTTTTTTGCGTCAACTCTTGTAATGAATAGCTTGATAATGGATTTTGTGCCATAATCGGGAAAATCAAAAAAAAGAAAACAGATAGCAATAAAATATTTTTCATAATAATAAATGTGTTTAATTAATTTGTCTGATCAACATTCCAGTATAATAGTTACCACTACCTTTGAAAGTTGTATATTGATTTCCTAGTTGAGTATTTTGATCTAATTCTTCTGCTTCTAAGCGATTGTCCCAGATTTGATTATCAACTCTAATAATTCCTTTTCTAACATAATTAACTTTACCTGTAGGATCTTGTACCGCTTCTAATACTTCAAACATATCTCCAGGTTCCAATCCTTCTTTTAAACCAATCTTTGCTGTTAGAGGATCGGCAGTATAGAGAGGAGTTTTAGTTCTAAATTCTTCAAACTTACGTTGTAATTTTGCTATCCCAGAATTTACAGCTTTTACAGTAGCTCTCGAAATCAATTCTTCTTCACTTTTGTTTGTAAATGCAGAAGATTGGAGATCCGCAATTGAATTTTCATATCCAATATATTTAAGTGTAAATAAATTAGAATTTTCAAAAGCAGCTTTTTTTGCAGGGTCAAAATTAGAATCGTCTATCCAATAATCTTGGTAAAAACTTGCCGCTATCTCTTCGTTCCAAACTAATCGAAATAAATAAGAGGTATTCTTAATTATATATCCCTTACCTGCTACTGTAAGTCCAGCAGAAGCAAGTGTATTTACATTACTAAGATCAGGGCCGCCTGCTAAAGAAGAAAGACCCGAAAGGATATTTAATCCTGCTTTTGCTTTATTCGCTACTTCTTCTTTATTCGTATATTTAAAATCATTTATCACAACAAACGTATTTCCAATCAAATCTTCCCCTGCATCAGACAACATAGCATTTCCTCTAGCAGATAGTGAAGCTATTTTCAAATCTGCAATTGTAGCATTATAATTTCCTCTATAAGCAATAAGATCCATATTAAATGTACCCTTGGCACTCCTGTTAAACCATTTGGCAACAATTTCTCTAGCCACAGAATTTGTATTTAAATAATTGTGTATACTCGAATATTGATCTCCTCCACCAGAAGCAGAAATTACTTTTTCATTTAAATCATGATCGTTGAATTTTCCTGGCAAAGGTGAATCAGCAAAAGTTTTAGCAATTACATTTGAATAGTTACGACTTGGGTCTTGAACCATCATAGTGTAGAGCGAACTTCTTCTATATACAATACTAGAAGTAGCATTATCTTCTGCTTTTCTTATCTTAGAATTTTCGCCTTTAACATAAAGTACGCTATTAGAAGTATTCGTATTCTGTTTGTAAACAGAAGCACCTGGCTCTGATACACTAGTTGTAGAACTAGCAGAATTCTGTATAGACTTACCGTCTCTTAGTGCAATTATTTTTGCATTCAATTCACCAGCAAGTTTGTAATCTTGATTGGTTACAGCATCTTTTTTTTGAAATTCAAGATCCTCTATTTCAACTAATTTTTCTATCTTTTTTTTAAGTTCACCAGCAAGTTTGTAATCTTGTTTTGCTATGGCTTCTTTCTTTTGCTTATCAAGATCATCAATCTCGGTAAGTTTTAAGATCTTTTTTTTTATTTCCGCAGCTTTTGCAAAATCTTGTGCCGCAACTGCAGCTTTTTTCTCATTTTCAAGAATAGTTAGTTCTTTTAATCTTATAGCTTTCCTATTTTGTGCAGCTATTACCTTGGCTTTATCTTGTATTTCTTTCTCTTTTAATGCTTTTATTTGCTTGCTAAGATCACCAGCAAGTACAAAATTTTCTTCTGAAATAGCTTTAGCTTTATTTTTTTCAAGTTCTAAAACAGCAGGAGAACTTTGAGCATTAACGTTTGACACAGAACAAACCAAAAAGAACAAGGAAATATAAATAGTAAGATAAGATTTCATTAAATTAGCTGGTCTTATTAAATAGTGTAGCGGCAGTCAAAGATAAATAATAATACATATTTATTTATCTTTTTTTATTAGAAGCAATTGATTATTTAATAATTAATATTGTAAAGTTAAAAAATAGTTAACTGATATTATTTTTTACGGTTATCCATTTCTTTTTTAAGTTCCTGAGCAGCAGTATAGTCTTCTATCTTTAACGCATCGTTTAACAACTTAGTTAGCTCCGCATCAGAATTTTGACTGTACTTTGTCATAGAGTTTTTCTTTCTAGTATCTATTTCTGTTTTGAGTAAATGAGCTGTTTCAAAATCTTCTTTTGCTAAAGCCTCATTTAGTAACTTTTTTAGATCTGTATCGGACACATTTGTGTATTTTTCTACTGCTTTAAGTTGAGTTGGTTCTATCTTTTTTTGTGTTGCTACATTATTGCCCGGTAGATCAACGTTAGAACTCCCATTCTTTAAAAGTAAATTTGCACTTACTTTATTAAGCAATTCCATATTCGCTTTAGTGGTCATATCTGTCACTTTATATCCTCTAGGTGGTGTAAGATCAAACAAGTCATCACTAACAGCTTCTTCGTGAATTTCTTTTACTTTTATTATCATTGTTCCTGCACCCGTTATATCATTGATAGATTCCATTACCAAATTCATATAGGTTTTTCCAGAAGAAAGTACAACTGAATTAGTACTAAAATCATTGTTTAGAAAAGCATAACTTTTACTTTCTTTACCATCAATAGTGGTGGTTACAATTACTTTTTGACAATTATAATTATTAATCATTTTATATTCTTCTATTTTTTCAATAGTAACACTTTGTATACTAGGGGAAATAAGATTGCTTATGGTGGCTGTTTTTTGTTTTACAATTCCTATAGTCAAATCCATAAACATCAATCGCTTTCCAAGGTTATAGTCATCGATAATAGATGAAGTGTAATTTGATGAACTAGATTCCGTTCGGGATTTATCTTTTTTATAATAAGTAGTACAAACGCTTGTTTTATAATATATTTTCATTTTTTCTGGAACATTTTCCCAGGTAATTTCCATAACTACTTTCCCTTCAAACGTTTTTTGAGAAAACGAGACAAAAGGAACTAATGCAAATAGAAGTACAAAATAAAATTGTCTAAATTTCATAAACTTAGTTATATTTCTTGATTTGATGATAATAAGTTAGTAGTAAAAAAGAATTTCCTATACAAAATACACTAATTCTATTTAGTAATCTAACTAAAAAATACTATGTGAAAAACTAAGTTAAAGTTCACTAACTAATATATAGTAAAGAACTGACCCCCATATTGATATATCCTTTACTATAACTTATAAATAAAAATCCTTTATCAATTTAAAATTTTTAGATGTACTTAGTTAACTATTATAATTATATAAAGAGATCATGACGTCATTGCGAAGAATACAAGCGTAGCGCAGGATTCTGAAGCAATCTGCCAGCTACGAAGCCTGAGTTCGTTTAATAGTACAACTAAAGTTTCAA